>PWUP01000198.1 GCA_003562535.1 Gammaproteobacteria bacterium
GGATCACGATGGATGGTTAGAAGGATTTACTACCTCTTGGGGAACTGCAATGGATTGGAGTCTTCTGGGGGAAGTCTAGAGATACACAAATGCGGTGATAAATAGCAGGTTCTTCTAATAAATGTGGTAACTTTATAAATTCTACAAGGATATGGATCAATCCTGCAAGATGTGAAAATATTTTAACAATTTTGGTGTTAACTATTGCCGTCGAAACAACGTGGTTAGTATGTGAGATGATAATCGAAGCCTGTCAATGCGACCGTAAATGGGCTTCAGAATGATAATTATAATTAAGCGCCGTAATCCTCTGCCAACCCCATTGCCTCACCAGCAGCCAGTAATCTTAGATTTAATGCAAAACACCCGTTTATCTATTCACGGGTGCATCATAGATGAATAATACTACTGCCAGTCGGAGAAGATTAACCATCCCTTTGGCAGTCACGGACAAACCTTCTTACTTTCTTCAGATGGGTGCCGGATTTCATGTCAGCATCATTTATTTCCAGCAGCGCCCATGCTTTAAGCCCGCTAAAACCTTCCATCTCCCGCAGCACCTTGCTCGTTCCGGATACATCGCAGGTGGCGAAGAAGGCCACGGCCTTGAATTTTTCATGATATCGCTTAAGGTAAGCCCTCACGGGCGAAGAGATATTAAACCCCCATACAGGGGTGCCGATGATGACCAGATCGTAGTGGCCCGGGTCATGCTTAAGCTCAAGGTATTTGGCCTGCTGCCTGAAGGCTGCTTCCTTGCTTAGAACGGGATAACCAGCGCTGTTTTGGGCATAAGTTGCCTGGAGCTCTTCCAAGTCCCCGCCCAGCTCTTGTTGAATCATTTTTGCGATCTGCGCGGTCGTTCCCGTCCAAGTGTAATAGACTGTGAGAACTTTCACGGCTTCTTATCCTTTAGATGTAATGTTGGATATGCTGAGGATAAAATATTAAAGGAGAGCAGCCCCCCTCTAATTCAGCATAGAAAGACCCCTGGGGCTCCGAACTTGGAATGGAAATCCTTACAGACTACATTATAGGCCTTCCCGAAATTACCAAATTTCGATTTGCTATAGGGTTTTCAAGTAGCCTCAGCATCAGTTGATATCTCAGCCAATCTTTTTGCCAGCAATGTGTTCCGCTTATGTATCTTGTCGTTAGATACTGCAATACCTACAGCTTTCCTGGTACCAACCAGCACGAATACTTGCCTGGCCCGGGTCACGCAGGTATAGAGAAGATTCCTTTGCAGCATCACGTAATGCTGCATGGTAAGGGGTGCCACCACGATGGGATACTCACTGCCCTGGCTCTTGTGGACCGTTGTGGCATAGGCTAGGACTACCTCATCCAGTTCTGTGAAATCGTACTCAGTTTCGTTTCCATCGAAGCGCAGGGTCAGGGTTCTGTCTTCCACATTGATCCTCACGATTACTCCAATATCGCCGTTGAAAACATGTTTATCGTAGTTGTTCTTGATCTGCATTACCTTATCCCCCTGGCGGTAGACCGTGCCCCCATACTGGATGGTAACTTTGCTTGGGTTCAGGCTTTCCTGCAGGAGCAGGTTGAGGTTCTGGGCACCGGTTTCGCCGCGCTGCATGGGGCAGAGCACTTGGATATCTTGTAGCGGGTTTACTTTGTAGTAGTCGGGCAGTCTTTTGGTACAGAGGTCCCTAATGGTTTCTGCAATTTGTACGGGGTCATCCTCTTCCAGGAAGTAGAAGTCACTGCCGCGTCCACCTTTCAGGCCGGGCATCTTACCCTGGTTAATGCGGTGCGCATTGGTGATAATGGCACTTCCCTGGGCCTGGCGGAAGATTTTGCTCAGCTGGATCACCTTGACAGCGCGAGAGTCGATGATATCCTTCAGGACATTACCGGCCCCTACCGAAGGAAGTTGGTCCACGTCCCCGACAAGGATGACCACCGCCTCATTCGGGACAGCCTTGAGCAGGTTGTACATGAGCAGGATATCCACCATCGAGGTTTCGTCAATGATCAGCACATCACACTCCAGGGGATTATCTGCATTTCTCTGGTAGCCCTTATCAGGCTTATACTCCAGCAGGCGGTGGATGGTCTTGGCCTCCATCCCGCTTGTCTCGGATAACCGCTTGGCCGCCCTCCCTGTGGGTGCCGCCAGTAGGACCCTGCGGTTCATCTTCTGAAAGATACGGATGATGGCCAGGATGATCGTGGTCTTGCCGGTGCCAGGCCCCCCGGTTAAGACCATGAACTTGGAGGAGGCGGCAGTGCGGATGGCTTCCTTCTGCACCTCTTCGTACTGAATGCCGTGCTGTTTCTGCAGGTTCCGGATAATGGGTGTAATGTCTCCAGGCAGGGGTTGTTGGGGGCGTGCTTCCAGGATGGTGTTAATGCGCTGCGCCGTGCCGGCTTCACTGTAATAGAAGGGTGGTAGATAGATGGCATCATCTTCCTCTAAAATCACGGAACGTTCCTTGACCATTTTCTCCAGGGTTTCTGCTATGTCGCGATCTTCCAGCTCCAGTATTTTTATGGCCTCAGAAATGAGCTGCGCCGAGGTGGCATAGCAGTGGCCCTGGTTGGATAGTTCGCTTAACACATACAGGATACCGGAGCGGCAGCGCTCAACGGACTTCTGATCAAAGCCCAGCTGCTGGGCAATCTTGTCGGCCGTCTTAAACCCGATCCCCCAGACATCATCGGCCAGCCGGTAGGGGTTATTCTTAACAACGCTGATGCTCTCGTTCCCGTAAGTCTTGAAGATCTTTACGGCGTAGGCGGTGGAGACACCGCTGCTCTGCAGGAAGAGCATCACGTTCTTAATTTCCTTCTGCTCCTGCCAGGCCTTCTTGATCATCTCCACGCGCTTCTGGCCGATACCTTCTACCTTGATCAGGTCGTCCGCCGACTCTTCGATGATTTGCAAGGTGTTTTCCCGATAATATCGGACGATTCTGCGGGCATTGATCGGCCCGATACCCTTGATCAGGCCGCTGCCCAGGTATTTTTCAAGACCCGCAACGGTGGCAGGCACGGTTTCCCTGTAGTCGGCCGCGCTGAACTGCTTACCGTATCTGCTGTCCTGTTTCCATTCTCCTTTGAGGCGCAAAACGGCACCCACGTTGACCGCGGCCAGGTTGCCCACGACCGTGACCAGGTCCGGGAAGCCTTTGGCCTTGATCTTGACCACGCTGAAGCCGTTTTCTTCGTTGCTGTAGGTGATGCGCTCCACAATGCCGCTCAGGTATTCCATCTTATTGTAACCTCTAGCTGTGTTCTGATGTTCACGCTGCTCTTAAATTTCAGGGGGTAAAGCTTCGAAGGACAAGGCAGCCATTCTCATTATAACAAATGCCTGCACAAATCAGGATGCAGGCTATGGGAGTGATCCTCCTGAAAATACTGTCACCAGCCTGTTTGCCGTACACTGTATAAGCGATGTGACCTTCAATGGAATCGATGGGCAAGCCCTGGGTACCTAGCCTGTGTTGCATGGCATTCCCCTTCATCGTACGCCCGCCCATCCCTTTCATTAATTCAAACGCCTCAACAAATACTGCCCAAGGGAGAAAGGGTTGGTTCCCGAGGTTGTCCACATATATCCCGCCTTCCGAGAGCTCTGCTCTGAAGGGCTTGTCACCGCGTATCAGCGGGATGAATGCTCGACCGCCCTCAGCGGCAAACCGTTCCTTTAATCTGGTGATCACATCATGTTCATTCATGGGATTCCCTCCGTTAAAAATCGGCATGGTGGCAGTAATTCACTGCAGTTACGGCATCCACCTATCGGGCTGGTAACGTTTCGGATCAGGCTTCAGTGCTTTAAGCCTGTGCTTGCAGTCGCGGGCCTTTTCATAGGGTTCATCGAAGTAAATTTCATAGTAACCGACATAGTAGAGATTGCGAGTTAGGAAGTTTGCCCCGCATCTGGAA
>PWUP01000123.1 GCA_003562535.1 Gammaproteobacteria bacterium
CCTTATTTGACCGCTTCATCGACTTATTATCGCAACGGGCGGCTTAAATTCCGATCGCCCTCCAAAATTCTATTACAAACATGCCTAAACGTTCTGATCTAAAAACCGTTTTAATCATCGGAGCCGGGCCGATTGTCATCGGTCAAGCCTGTGAATTTGACTACTCCGGTGCCCAAGCCTGTAAAGCCCTGCGCGAGGAGGGCTTCCGGGTGGTACTGGTCAATTCCAATCCGGCCACCATCATGACCGATCCCGGTACTGCCGATGCGGTGTATATCGAGCCGATTGAATGGCAGACCGTTAGCCGGATTATCGAGCGTGAACGCCCTGATGCCCTGTTGCCGACTATGGGTGGGCAGACGGCGCTGAACTGCGCCCTAGATTTGGTGCGTGAAGGTGTGTTGGAGCGTTTCGGCGTCGAACTCATCGGTGCGAATGAAACCGCGATTGATATGGCGGAAGATCGTGCCCATTTCCGTCAGGCCATGACCGACATCGGTTTGGAAACGCCTCGGGCTTTTTTGGCCTACACCCTCAGTGAGGCGTTAGACGCTCAGGATCGTATTGGCTTTCCCATCATTATCCGCCCGGCGTTCACGCTCGGCGGCTCTGGGGGCGGGATTGCCTACAACCGCGAAGAATTTCTGGACATCGTGGAACGCGGCCTGGATTTATCACCCATCCATCAGGTGTTGCTGGAAGAATCGGTGCTCGGGTGGAAAGAATTCGAGATGGAGGTGGTGCGCGATCGTAACGATAACTGCATCATCGTCTGTGCGATTGAAAACCTCGATCCTATGGGGATACATACCGGCGATTCCATCACCGTGGCACCGGCACAGACTCTGACCGACAAGGAATACCAGATTATGCGCAACGCCAGCATCGCGGTGCTGCGCAAAATCGGTGTTGATACCGGCGGTTCCAATGTGCAATTTGCCATTAACCCCGCCGATGGGCGCATGGTGATTATTGAGATGAACCCACGGGTATCGCGTTCTTCGGCCTTGGCGTCGAAAGCGACTGGCTTCCCGATTGCTAAAGTGGCCGCCAAGCTGGCGGTGGGCTATACCCTGGACGAGCTGCGCAATGAAATTACCGGCGGACTGACGCCGGCGTCGTTTGAGCCGACCATCGACTATGTGGTTACGAAAATCCCTCGGTTTAACTTCGAAAAATTTGCCCGTGCTAATAATCGCCTCACCACCCAGATGAAATCGGTCGGTGAGGTCATGGCCATTGGCCGGACATTCCAGGAATCATTGCACAAAGCTCTGCGCGGTCTGGAAATCGACACCGATGGTTTGAATGAAATACTGGATCTCCAGCATCCCGATACCCCTGATCGACTCAAATACGAACTGGGCAGGCCCGGCAGTCATCGCCTGTGGTATGTCGCCGATGCCTTTCGCTTTGGCTATTCCCTGCAAGCCGTGCAGGCCGCCACCCATATTGATCCGTGGTTTTTAGCTCAGATCGAGGATTTACTCCACAGTGAAGCGACGGTGCGTGAGGGCGGTTTAGCGGCCTTGGATGCGGAACGGCTGTGGCAGCTTAAACGCCAAGGCTTTGCCGACAGTCGGCTGGCTACGCTCACCGGCAGCACGGAGGCCACCATTCGCCAGCGCCGCCATGAACTGGGCATTCATCCTGTGTATAAACGAGTGGATTCCTGCGCGGCCGAATTTGCCACATCGACTGCGTATATGTATTCCACCTATGAAGAGGAATGCGAGTCCAAGCCCAGCCAGCGGCGTAAACTCATGGTCTTGGGAGGTGGCCCCAACCGCATCGGTCAAGGGATTGAATTCGATTACTGCTGTGTTCATGCGGCACTGGCGCTGCGTGAGGACGGCTTTGAGACCATTATGGTCAACTGCAATCCCGAAACCGTATCCACCGACTACGACACCTCGGATCGGCTGTATTTCGAGCCGTTAACGCTGGAAGACGTGTTGGCGGTGGTCCACACCGAGCGCCCCGAAGGGGTGATTGTGCAGTACGGCGGCCAAACCCCCTTAAAACTGGCGCGGGCTTTAGAGGCCAATGGCGTGCCGATTATCGGTACCAGCCCGGATGCCATTGACCGCGCCGAAGATCGGGAACGCTTTCAAGCCTTGCTCAATGACCTGGGCTTGAAACAACCGACCAACCGCACTGCGCGTGACGCAGCCTCGGCGGTAAGACTGGCGGCTGACATTGGCTATCCCCTCGTCGTGCGTCCCTCCTATGTGTTAGGCGGACGGGCTATGGAAATCGTTTATGACGAAACCGAACTGCTGCGCTATATGAATGAAGCGGTACGGGTCTCCAATGATTCGCCGGTGCTGCTGGATCGGTTTCTGGAAGACGCCATCGAAGTCGATGTCGATGCCCTAGCTGACGGTGAGCAGGTGCTGGTCGGCGGCATTATGGAGCATATCGAACAGGCAGGGGTACACTCTGGCGATTCGGCCTGTTGTCTGCCGCCCTACTCGCTCAGCGCCGCAATTCAAGCCGAACTGGGTCGCCAAGTTGAAGCGATGGCGCGAGGATTGAATGTGATTGGCTTGATGAACACTCAGTTCGCTATACAAAACGACGTGATTTACGTCTTAGAGGTGAATCCCCGCGCCTCGCGTACTGTCCCTTATGTGTCCAAAGCCACAGGACGCCCCTTGGCTAAAATCGCTGCTCGGTGCATGGCCGGTCAAAGCTTGGCTCAGCAAGGCATCAGCGGTACGATTAGCCCCCCGTATTTCTCCATCAAGGAATCGGTATTTCCGTTCGTCAAATTCCCCGGCGTAGATCCGCTGCTCGGCCCGGAGATGAAATCCACCGGTGAGGTGATGGGCGTGGGGCGCAGTTTTGGCGAAGCCTTTGCCAAATCACAACTGGCTGCTGGCAACACCTTGCCCACCCATGGCCTCGCTTTTGTCAGCGTGCGTGATGCCGATAAAGCCGCGATTAGCGAAATCGCCGCTACTTTGGTCAAACAGGGCTTGAGCCTAGTGGCCACTCAAGGCACAGCAGCGATACTGAATGCTCAGGGGATTGCGTGTGAGCAGGTCAACAAGGTCAACGAAGCTCGCCCAAATATTGTGGATCGGATTAAAAACGGTGATATCAGTCTGATTATTAACACGACGGAAGGCCGCCAAGCGATTGCTGACTCCTACGCCATTCGCCGCGAAGCCTTGATGCGTAAAATCAGTTACACCACGACCCTCGCCGGTGCTAAAGCGACAGCTCAAGCTCTAGGAGCTATCGGCGAACAGGTTCATTGTTTACAAGATTTGCACAGAGAGTTACATGATGACGACTAAAGTTCCTATGACCATTACCGGAGCCGAACGGCTGCGTAGCGAACTCAAGACCCTAAAAAGTCAGACGCGGCCAGAAATTGTCGCGGCTATTGCCGAGGCACGTTCTCATGGTGATCTGAAAGAAAATGCCGAGTACCATGCAGCCCGCGAACAACAAAGCTTTGTCGAAGGCCGGATTAATGAAATTGAGCATAAGCTGTCGTATGCGCAAATTATTGATGTCAGCCAATTGCCGCGCTCGGGCAAAGTCGTGTTTGGCGTGACGGTAGAGTTGATTGACATCGACAGCAATGAGGAGTCGCGTTACCAGATTGTGGGCGAAGATGAAGCCGATATTAAATCTGGACGTATTTCCGTTAACTCCCCGATTGCACGAGCTTTACTCGGCAAAGAAGAGGGTGATGAGGTGCAGGTCGATGTGCCCAGCGGTGTCAAAAATTTAGAAATCGCCGAGATTTTATACCTGTAAAGTGTTGACGCCGTCGTCAACAGCCCCTATCATTCCAACTCCTCTTCGGGCGGCTAGCTCAGCGGGAGAGCACTGCCTTCACACGGCAGGGGTCGCTGGTTCGAACCCAGCGCCGCCCA
>PWUP01000339.1 GCA_003562535.1 Gammaproteobacteria bacterium
CCCTCCTGGCCCGGGGGATCCGCGGGTAGTCCGTGGCTCCCCATTCCTGCCAGGAGCCGTCGTAAAGGCGGGTCTCATGGCCCAGCATCCGGGCGATCATGTAGGTGACGCTGGCCCGCATCCCCACCCCGCAGTAGGTCACCACCTGGCGGCCGGGCCGCGCCCCGGCACGCTGGAAGATGGTGGCCAGCTCCTCCCTGGACCGGAAGAGGGGCCGCTCCGGTGATTCCACCAATTGCTCCCACATGAGGGACCTGGCGTTGGGGATGCGGCCGGAGTTGAGAATCCCGTCCACTCCCCCGTCATTGCCCTGGAACTCGTCCTGGCTTCGGGCATCCAGGAGGGAGAGATCCTCGTGTCCCAGGCGCACCAGGATCCACTCGGCGGTGGCCAACTTCCCGGAATCGGGCCGAAGGGTGAGACTCCCCCGGTGGACGGGCTGACGTTCCGTGGCCAGGGGCCGGCCCTCTTCCTTCCAGACCTGCAGGCCGCCGTCCAGGAACAGGGGCATGCCCGTTCCTGCCCCCGCCACGTCCATCGTCATCCAGAGGCGGGCCGCCTGGATGACGTCGCTTCCGTACACCAGGACCCTGCTCCAGTCCGAGACGCCGGCTTCTTCCAGAACCTGCCGGATCTCGTTGAAGCTCCGGAGCTCCGGGCCCACTCCCGTCACCCCCTCCCAGGCAAGGCTCCCGGCCAGGACCAAATGAGCCCCGGGGATGTGGCCCGCCTCGTAGTCGCTCCCATCCACGCTGGCGTGGAGGATCACCAGCCCCGGGCGCTGGAGGTTGTCCTGGAGCCACTCCCCGCTGACCAGAGGCCAGGGGGGGATGGCCTCGGTGCCGGCCAGAGGTTGGGCACCCGCCGGGAGCGTGGGAGCCAGGAGCGCGATAGCTCCCAGGGCCAGGAAGTGTCTGGTGGCCGAGGTCAATGAAGTCCGGGTCATGGGCACCATCCGGCGTGGTGGTGAAAACAAAGGGCCAGAGTCCGACAACGACAGAATGTCTACGGGCGAGGAGCCCCGAAGTTCCCTGCGGGCCCAACAGGGGTCCTTTTCCAAGATACCTGCGTTCCGGGATCGGCACCAAGGGTTTCCTTAGCGGGAGGTGCCGGTGCCGCCCTCTCTGTGCCGGGTTGCCGGTCGGTATTGGACCCATCGATCCGCACCCGATGGATGGCAGCGATCAAGTGAGCAGATTCGTCTGTTGGTGAGCCCTCGACCACTCGCGTCCGATCGGCGTCGAGCCGGATCCGGACGTACTGGTCGTTGCAAAGCGCAACGATCTCATCTCGGCGGCCGCCGTGCAGCCAAGGTATACAGCGGGAAGGGGGTGGGTCTGTCATGGCTGTTGCCAGCCTGGTAGACTCCCCCCGGCCGCCCATGCGACGCATGATAGTCGGCAGGACGTCCAGCTGGTGCCTGGGCACCGAGTCCACGCCCGCCGTCACGCCATGCCCCAGGAGGACGGCAGGCACACGCACCGCCGCCTCGGGGCCAAAGCTTGCACGCTCATCCTTCCTCAGCGCCTGTTGGACGCGGTGATCTGAAATCATCATAACGACGCCCGTTTCCAAGAATCCGCTCTCGACTAGCTGGTCGTAGAACTGTCCCAGGCTCGCGTCCGCAGAGCGCAAGGACTGGAGCATCCCGTCCATACCCCGATACGGGCCATGGCTCTCCACCCCTTCCACGACCAGCAGGAAGGGAGGGGGACCGGCCTTCAGCTCATGAATGCGGTCCAATACCCGGGCGTAGAGGGCGCTATCGGTGACGGACTGGAATGCACCCCGGGGGAGGCCGTCGTACTCTGGCGCGTCGTGACCCTCTACTCGGGCGAATCCGATGGAGCGAAGCCAGTTTCCCTTGTTCGTGAAAGACAAGTCGCCGGAGGTCAGAAACTCAGTGTGGTACCCCAGGGAATCCGCGCACGCGGGCAGTGAAGTGGTCAAGCCGTAATGGCCGGCAAACGCCGTGTTACCCGTGAGCGAGAATACGGCGACCTCAGCTGGAAAGACGGGAAGCCTCCCGCCGAGGATGGCCGTGAGGCCGTGTTCGGTGGTGAAACCGTTGGCGAAGAAACGGGTGAACCGGAGCCCTTCGAGGGAGATTCGCTCCAGCTCAGGGTGTGCCGACCGGCTCCCGCCGTACATTGGGCTGAGTCCCGACGAGAAGCTTTCGAGCAACACAATCAGCACATCAGGCCTATCTCCTGAAGTCTCGGTGACCTCGCAAGATTCGTCTTCCAGCGCCAGTTCGAATCGGACTGAATCCAAGAAGGCAGAAGGGTATGACCGATGGAGGGAGTTCTGTATGTTGAGGCTAAACCAGTTCTGAACCCTCCAGCCGTACAGGTCGCCATCGTCCTTCGGTGTGAACCCCGAACCCACGATCAGTGCGATCAGACCTCCAACGAGGAACAGTTCCCGCAGCATCGACCGGGACGGTGGGGGGTGTGCCGAACGATCCGGCTGGTCGGTCCTGCCACCATGCCCGGGCTGCCTCGAGCCGGTCCTCGCCGTTATCAGCTTCATTCCCATCAGCACAGCAACCAACACCAGCACCAGACCCGCGACACGCAGGTCGATGAACATCATGGCCTCTTGGACATGGCTCCCGTAGCGGATCACATCCGGAATGGCGACACGCAAGTCGAATAGGTGGAAGACGATCGCGTCCAACAGAAGCACCGTCCACGCGACGCTGACGAGCACGCGAACCGGAAGCCGGGCGGGCAGGGATCGAAGACGACTGGCGTACTCATGCAAGGCCACCAGGGACGCCAGGATTGGGAGCTCCCAAATCACCAGCCGAAGCTGGGTTGCCGGGTCGCCGGCGCTCCCATACCTCCCGAGGGCATGCAGACGGATGAGGAGGGGTAAGCAGATCACCAGATATACGGCCAGGCGCGTAGGCCATGGGCGATGGCGCCACCTCTTCCCGCGAGTATTCAAATCGTCGGCTCCTGGATCAGGCTTGAGGGGTTAGATCGGTGAAAGATTCATGAAACTACTCAGATTCAGATTGACATGCAGAAGGACAGCGTACCGTTAGAGAAGTCACCTAACCCCGAGGTGTTCCAGCGAGAGAAAGGTCTCGAAGCCCACAGCACCAGAGGCTGTCCTGATCAACGCCTCTGAGAATCTAATCACGGGACTTGACGTGAGCGACCGGCTTTCCAGCTTCTGCACCCTTGGGAGAAGAGAGTGAGGTGGAAGAGAGGGGGAGGATCCCCCTGGGAGTTCCGAAAGCTCTGCCCCTCCCTCTTCCGCGAATCCTGGCCCCAGGGATCACCAATGTTGACGTCAGAAGAGTCCGGAACTTCTCGTTGGAGATCGTTCCCCATGGTAAAGAGGAGGACGGGGGTGATTCCGGTGATCAAGGGACATGAGGTACAGGTCCTGCTGAGTGCGGGGCACTCGCATCGGAAGGTGGCCAATATGGCGGACGTGTCGAAGCGGACCGTGACTCGTATGGCCCAGAAGCCGAAGATCGAAGGGCTGGGCGAGATTGGAGGTCGCTGGCGACAGGGACATTTGAGAGTCAGTTCTCACAAGGATGACCCAGGTATTCTCACGGGCTTAACCCATCCCTCGATGCAACGGAACAGCGCCATGCCCGCCTCTGCGGCAGTGCGACAGGAACGGTTCTAGCCTCAATACCGTGCACCTAAGCACCGTCACGGCAGTGGACGCAGGTTTCTTGGGTTGAGGCCAGTTGAGGCGTTTCATTCGTTTGGGCGGATAGCGGGGAACGGCCCGTTTCGGGACGCGGGGGTTGGCGCGTAGCCGAATGGGGTTCCGTTGTTCCTCCAGCACTTCAGCCACGGCTTCTGCCACCAGATCGCAGCAGCTACTGGGGGGAAAAGCTCTCGGTTCGCGAGAGCTTCC
>PWUP01000195.1 GCA_003562535.1 Gammaproteobacteria bacterium
CCTATCAGTGACTGTATATCACCTCTACTGGCTATATTACATAGGATAAATTGCGACATCCTCAGCTTTTCCCCTGTGTTAAATATAAGGCAGGTGATTTTTGTTTAGACTTTTACCATGACAGATTTGTTATTATTGCCGAAAATTATTGCAGGAATTTTGCGACATGTCGTTGAAACTGTAAATGATAGTATTAGAGAATGCTAAGTACCGGTGGAGTCTTTCTCATGCACAACAAGGATGACATTTTACTTTGCGACCTGGAAGCTTTCTTTGCCTCGGTAGAGCAACTGGATAACCAGGAGCTGGTAGGCAAGCCGGTCATCGTGGGCGGTGACCCTACTGCCCGTGGTGTGGTTTCCACCTGCTCCTATGAAGCGAGAAGGTTTGGTATCCGTTCAGCCATGCCTATGAGGAAGGCAGTGGAGCTTTGCCCCGAGGCCGTTGTTCAAAGAGGCAACATGCAGAGGTATAAAGAAGTGTCCGCCGGGGTGCTGGAGATACTGGAAAGATACACTTCCGATATTGAGCCTGTCTCCATTGATGAAGCCTATCTTGCAGTAACAAAGGATACCGGTCTCGAGATAGCAAAGGCCATCCGCGCTGCTGTTAAAGAAGAGCTCGGTCTCCCGGTAAGTATAGGGGTTTCCGCAAACAAACTGCTGGCCAAAATTGCCTGCGGCCTGGCCAAGCCGGATAACCTGAAAGCACTCTGGCCCCAAGACGTTCCCCAACAGCTGTGGCCGCTTCCGGTGAAGGTGCTACCAGGAGTAGGGCCTGTCACAGAGAAGAAGCTGCACTCTTATGGCCTCAGCACAGTAGGAAGCCTGACTGAATTCCCAGAGGAGTCCCTGGTCAGGCTCCTGGGCAAAAACGGTAAATTACTCAAACAATACGCCTGGGGGCAGGACGACCGCAAAGTAGAGACGGAGCACGAAAGAAAGTCAATTTCCGAGGAGACAACCTTCCCGCGGGACGTCTTCGACCGGGAGCAGATATTAGTTACCCTCTTAGAACTTTCAGGAGAAGTGGGTTACCGCTTACGGTCCAAAGGGTTGCGGGCCAAAACCATCTCCTTAAAACTGCGTTTTGCTGATTTTAATACCATTACCAGGGATATGAGCCTTGCTGAGGCTACCGATAGCGACCAGGAAATTTATCGCTGCGCCGAGAAGCTGTTTCTTCGTGAGGGCAACAGGCCGCCCTGGCGGCTGGTCGGCGTTAAGGCATCATCCCTGGAAAGCAGCCGTCAGCTATCACTATTCTCCTCTGCTCCCGCAAGCGAAAAGGAGATAACACTGGTGAAAGACCGGTTGCGCGATAAATACGGCAGAGAGGTCCTGGTAAGCGCCAAGAGGCTTATCAAACACTAGTTATTATTCCTGCTCGATACATACAACCTTATCAATGCTGATAGAATGGATACTACCACAGCATAGAGTAGGATGCGCTTTTGGTGAGCGTTCACTCCAGTAATAACCCCTGTAATTGTCACTGGCCCGTTGGCCATCATATACCGCACATTAATTCTTCTCCCATCCTGCAATGACTCTTGTAAGATACGCTCCCACAATTCAAGCTGCTGTTCGTCGAGTTCAGGAACCTGCTGCAGCTCCACTTCCTTAATCTTCTTCTCGCGTTGTTCCAATGAATCCACATGTTCAGGTAGCATAAAGCTGCTGCAGGCGAACTGGTTATATAGCTTTTTCATATAAGCCGCACCCCTTATTAGAACATGTGTTTGTTATTATACAGCTTGGCCAGTGAAATAGCAAGAATGCATAAATTTTGGGGGGGATCTCATGTTTAAATCAGAAGGTTTGCTATGATAGCAGTTTAACTGCTAATGCTGTTCTCCGCGTCAATCGGAGGTGCTGCAGCGTTACCCGACGTTACAGGTCACTGGGCCGAAGATGAGATCAGGCAGCTGGTGGGCATGGGTGCCATCACGGGCTACTTTGACGGCACCTATAGACCGGAGAATACCATCACCAGGGCAGAATTTTCCTCAGTCCTGTGGGGTGCTCTGGTTCTGGATGAAGCAGAAGAGGTAACGTTTCCTGATACCGATGACCACTGGGGCCAGGGAAGAATTGAGGCGCTGATACAGGAAGGCGTCATAGATGCCGGACTGTATGGACAGTTTCACGGCCCCGACGAGTTTATCACCAGGGAAGAAATTGCCATGATGACAGTGAGGATGCTTGATGGTGGGACAGGCGCCACAGCTATACCTTTCACTGACGCTGGTGAAGTCGGCACGGGCTTCCGTGAGTATGTAGCAGAGGCTTACAGCCAGGGTATAATTACGGGCTATCCTGACAATACTTTCCGCCCTTCGGGTACGGCTACCCGGGCAGAGGCAGCCGTCATGGCCATCAGGGCCCTTCGTATTGCCGGCCTGGTGGAAGTTGTTGATGAATTAGGAGAGCTCGCCGTTCATTTCATCGACGTTGGCCAGGGCGATGCGATCCTGGTGCAGTCTCCCACGGGAGCCACCATGCTTATTGACGGAGGCCCCAGGACGGCAGGCCAGAGAGTTGTTGAGTACCTGAAGCAAGCCGGCATCGACAGTATTGATAAAGTAGTGGCGACCCATCCACATGCTGACCATATCGGCGGGCTTATAGATGTTTTTGAAGCTTTCCCTGTAGGCAAGGTTTATGACTCCGGCTACCCTTATGATACAGTCACCTTCAACAATTACATGAACATCATTGAAACCAAGGGTGTCGAGTTTGCTATTGCCCACCGTACCAACCCCGTAAACCTTTGTCCAGAGCTGGCCATCACCATTGCTCACCCGGGTACAACCATGGCCGATCCCAACAACAGCAGCATCGTACTTAGCCTATCTCATGGAGAAGTAGGCTTCCTGTTTACCGGCGATGCTGAGCGAGAAGCTGAACAGTAGATGCTGGAATACGCCAGAAATATGCTGCCAAGTGAGATATTAAAGGTCGGCCACCATGGCAGCAGGACGAGCACTTCACCGAAGTTCATAAGCGTTGTCTCCCCAGAGGTAGCAGTTATAATGGTAGGCGAGGGTAACCGCTACGGCCACCCCCACGAAGAAGTGCTGCAATTGCTCCAGGCTGCAGGGATGGAGATTTACCGTACCGACATCTCCGGTGATATTGTCATTTACAGCGACGGTGCCAGTTATGACATTGCCGCTATTCCCTTTACCTACGTTCCAGAAGAGCCAGATCCCGAGGAGCCAGTTGAACCCGTCGTGCCTGAAAATATTAATATTAACACGGCCAGCCTAGAAGAACTGCAGGAGATTGTGCATATTGGGCCAGACAGGGCACAGGAGATTTCCAATCTTAGACCCTTTACTTCACTGGACGGGCTGACCCAGGTAACAGGGATTGGCCCTTCCAGGCTGCAGGATATCAAGGATGAAGGGAAGGCGTATGTGGAATAGGGAGTGATAATATGCCTCATCAAGACAGACCTTTTCTGAGCCCTTCTCTAAGATGTTCGGTTTACCAGGTTTTTGAAAATGTTTTTACAAGTACTAATAACGAAATAAGTGGATTAAAGTAATTGGCGGAGGTTATTTCTCTGCTCAAGTCAAATATACTCTGAAAAATATCCCTAATATAATATATACTTTACTTATAATAGCCGGATCTATGAATGTGCTGGGAAAACACAAATAGCTATATGGCAAAAGAAAGCCAAATGTAAGGACACTACTCAAGACCCCTCAATGAAATGTGTCAAGACCTTGTTTTATAGAATTTGACAATACCTGCCCCTTGACTTGGCCCAAAATATCTAGAGTCAAGTTCACATGAAAATAAGTTGGATAGAAAACGACAGTAGCATGTTTAGGAC
>PWUP01000097.1 GCA_003562535.1 Gammaproteobacteria bacterium
AGTTTAGGGCGCCGCGTGGGTTGGATCGACTTATCGCCGAACTTATCCGGTAATTTAGGGCGTTGACGGACGCTGATTCGTGGTCCGGTTTCGTCGGCCTCCGGGGTCTTGGTGGGCCATGCGCTGGGCTGATCCTCTACAGGGAAACGCAGCGGCGCAGGGGGGCGGGCGTGGCGTACCGGTTGACGCATGATACTCGGCGCGGCTAATAAACTGCCCTTGCGATCCAAGCGCCGCTGTGCCTGTTGGCGTTGCGTTTCGGTCACCGGCCCGGCTTCGCTGCCATCGAGATGCACACAGCAGGCTCCACTGCGCGTGACGGCTTGCAAGTAATCCATCTGATTACACCAAGCGGATAACGCACGACGGATGGATTTTTTTGAATGCTGCGTTGCAAGGTGTTGCTGTGCTACGGACAACACATCGGTTGCCAAGGGACGTGGGGGGTGAGTGAGCGCCTGAGGAAACGTTTGGCGCAAACTGCTGAGCGCCTTTTTGACCGTTGGTGCCAAGGGGCGAGTTAGGGTAATGGTTATCGGTATATGTCTGTTCATTGCGGTTTAGGCCATACCAAGAAAAGGGGTAGGCAATTTCATGATTAGCATAACGGATTTAGCCACGGGCTTCCAGTCATTATGATGAGAAATCGTACCCGCCTATCGGTGGAAGTCGTTTACGCGCTGGCCGATCAGCAATGGGTGTTCACTGTGGAGATACCGTTGGGCGGGACGGTCAGAACCGCCATCCAGCAATCGGGGTTGGTGCAGCAGTGGCCCGAGCTTGAATGGGCGCAGTTGCCTGTAGGCATTTTTAGCCGCCGTTGCTCGTTGGATACGCCCTTGCAAGCAGGGGATCGGGTTGAAATCTATCGGCCACTGACGGTTGATCCTAAACACAATCGTCGCCGCCGCGCCCAACAGCACGGCATTAAGGCTGCTGCTCGGAGTCCTCAACCCGCACCACGACCTCATCCTCAAAATACACCGTCAGGTGACGCCGCTGACCGCGCTGAACATCTCCAGCAGGATAAAACATGTAGAGATAATCCCAGCGGTTGGCGCGAAACGGATCGATAATGGCTGGACTGCCCAAAAGGGCTTGTACTTGGCGGCGACTCATGCCCGGTTGTAGCTGCTCGACTTGTGTGGACTCCAAGACATTGCCTTGGCGAACATCCAAATGGTAAAAACTCGGTGTCAGTGAACTACAGGCAGATAATACCAAGATCAGCACTAGGGCAGTGAATAAGCGCAGGTCGGTCATGTTGAAAACGTGTGTAAGCGGCAAAATAAAGCGTGATCATAACTGATTTAGGGCAGACAACGTAGCACTCAGTGGTGTTGCGCTAACTCAATCATCTCGCGAGCATGAGCAAGACTGCGCTGGGTTTGGCGCACACCGCCTAGCATACGGGCAATTTCAGCCACACGTTGTTCAAAATCTAAACGCACGACTTGAGTCAGTGCCCTATCGCTGTGCTTAAACTTGCTGATCAGATAGTGTTGATTAGCTTGAGCCGCCACCTGCGGCAAATGAGTCACGCACAATACCTGGCGCTGACGACCGAGCTGGCGTAAACGGCGTCCGATCACCTCGGCAATAGCACCACCGATGCCGCTATCGACTTCATCAAATACCAGCGTAGGAATTTTGGCGCTGGCGGACATAATAACCTGAATAGCTAAGCTAATCCGGGATAATTCCCCACCCGAAGCCACCTTAGCCAAAGAGCGCGGCGGTTGACCGGGATTGGTACTCACTTGAAATTCTACCGTTTCCAGACCATGAACACTGGGCTGGGTCAGGGGCTGTAAGGCGACGTGAAATACCGCTCCCTGCATGCCTAACTCTTGCATAGCGGCACTGACCTGCTCACCCAGTTGGGCTGCACCGCGTTGGCGCTGGCGGGTCAACTGCTGTGCCTGCTGGTGCACAGCAGCTTGGGCTTGAGCAGCGGCTTGAGCAAGGGCTTCTCGATCATGATCGCTGTGGCGCAGGGCAGTGACTGCTTGCTGCAATTCTTCCAAGATTTGAGCCAAGTGTTGCGGTTCGCAGCGGTGTTTACGCGCTAGAGTGTAATAACTGTCTAAACGCTGCTCGACGCTATGCAGACGTTCGGGATCGAGTTCTAGGGTTTCGCCATAGCGTTGCAAAGCCGCAGCCGCTTCTTCGAGCTGTACTTGAGCGCCGGTGAGCAGTTCAATCATCGGTGCCAACCGCTGATCAAGAGCGTGCAGCTCTCCAAAACGCCCATTCCAGTAACTTAATAGCGCATGGGCCGAGTGTTCTTCAGCATCGTACAGTGCGGCTAAACCTTGTTGATACGCCTCGACTAATTGGCTCATGCCCGCTAGCCGCCGTTGCTCTGCGGCCAAATGCTCGGATTCCCCAGCATGGGGTGCCAGAGCCTCCAGTTCTTGGGTCTGATAGGTGAGTAAATCCAAGCGCGCCGCTCGTTCGGCGGCATTTTGATCACTGAGTTGCCACTGTTGCTGGCAGTGTTGCCAGTGCTGATAGGCCGTGCGCACCTGTTCGGCCAGCGCCTGACTGCCCGTTTGTAAGTCCAATAACTCGCGCTGTACTTCACGGCGTAATAAGGATTGGTGAGCATGCTGACTGTGAATGTCCACCAACTGCTCTCCCAGCTCACGCAGCACGGTCAGGGGCTGTAAACGACCATTGATATAGCCCCGCGAACGCCCTGTATGCGTCATCACTCGGCGAATTAAACACTCGCCCTCAGCGGCTAAATCACGCTCAGCCAACCAGTGCTTGACTTCGGGTTGGGCGCTTAAATCAAAATCCGCGCTGATTTCAGCCTGATTAGCACCTTGACGAATCAAATCGCTGTCCGCCCGATCACCAAGGATCAGCCCTAAGGCATCGACAATAATGGATTTGCCGGCTCCGGTTTCGCCTGTCAGGGCTTGCAAGCCCTGATCAAAGACCAATTCCAGGCGATCAGCAATCACAAAGTTATGGATATGCAGATAATTCAGCATCGGTGGCTCGCACTAGCGATCATAACGACCCACAGCGCTTTCTGGGCGCATCCCCCAGTGCAATTTTGCCCGGAGCAGTTCAAAATAATCGTAATCTATGGGATGCAATAGTCGTAAACGTCGGCGTTTTTTCCGAATCATCAGTCGATCACTCGGCTGGATTTCGAGACTGATCTGACCGTCACAAGTGACCAGAATTTCGGTGCTACTGCTCGGGCTGACACGCAATTCAACCACGCCTTCAGCACTGAGTAGCAGGGGGCGTTGCGTCAAGGTATGCGGGCAAATCGGCACCAATAGCATGGTTTCCAAGGAAGGGTGAACAATCGGTCCACCACATGATAGCGCGTAAGCTGTCGAACCAGTCGGCGTAGCAATAATCAAGCCATCCGCTCGGTAGGCGCTGATGAAGCGACCGTCTAAGAAGGCTTCTACATCAATCATACGCGCCATATTGCTTTTGTGAATGACCACATCATTCAACGCCGTGGCTTCAGTAATGATGCTGGCATCGCGATTGATCTGGGCGTGCCACAATGAACGGTGTTCTTCGCGGTAATTTCCGGCCAAGATTTGATCCAGTTGCGCATCCAGCTCGGTGGGCAACACATCGACCAAGAAACCCAGGCGACCGAGATTAACGCCCAAGATCGGCACTTGAAAATCCACTAAACTGCGTGCCGAATTGAGCAACGTGCCATCACCGCCAACAACAATGGCGAGATCACACTGACGCCCCATCATCCGGCGGCTGGCAATCTCCAAACCCCGCGGCTGAACCAGTTTGGCCGATTGTTCGTCCAACAGGATGCGAACCTCACGACGGCGCAGATAGGTGATAATACGATTGAGCGTTGCGGTAACACTCGGATCGCCGAATTTGCCAATCAGCCCGATGGTATTAAAAATGTATTTCATGCCCTTTTCGCAGGAGACCCTTATGCTTGTTGAACAAATTTGGACCGGTAATGCGTATTGCAACTTCCATTATCTCATTGCCTGCCCAGAAACCAACCACGCCTTAGTCATTGACCCCTTGGAATATGCCCAATGCCTTGACCGTGCTAAAGAACGCGGTTGGACCATCACTCAGATTGTCAACACTCACGAGCATGGCGACCACATCGGCGGCAATAAACCAATGAAGCAAGCAACCGGTGCCAAACTGCTTGCGCCGGCTGGTGCGAACATTGCCGGTGTTGATCACCGCTTATCAGCCGGTGACGTTATTACCGTGGGTACTTCAGTCACTCTCCGAGTACTGGACACGCCCGGGCATACCATGACGCATATCAGTTTACTGGCTGATACCGATCCGTCCCATTTGTTTTGCGGCGATACCCTATTCAATGCGGGAGCCGGTAATTGCCATAATGGTGGCCATACCGAAACACTTTACCAAACTTTCATGGAACAACTGGCCCCTTTGCCCGATACCACTTGGGTGCATCCGGGTCATGATTACCTCATCAATAATCTCAATTTTGCACTCGACCGTGAGCCGGATAATCAGGCCGCTCGCGCTTTATTGGAGCAAGTATTCGACCAAGCGCCCAATCAACCCTTGGTTACCACCTTGGGTCAAGAAAAGCAGATTAATCCTTTTTTCCGTTTGGACAGTCCGAGCCTGGTTACCGAACTGCGCAAAGTTTACCCTGATCTGCCCAACCTGCCGCAACCCCAAACGGTATTTGTTAAACTACGCGAATTGCGCAATCGTTGGTAAAGTTTGCCTGATCGTAAATATTCCTATCCCCCAGCCTCAAACCCCCGATAACTTCGGCAGCAGGCTGAGGTTAGGGGGGTTAATCTATCCGAATCGCAACCCTTGCTCTATCGGCGCTGTGCCATAATTTTTAATACTGTGTATGATGACTATTTAAATACCCTCTCATGAGTCAAACTGCCACTTCAGCCCAGCGCCGCAAGCGTTTTAAACCCCCTTTGTGGGTGTATAAGCTCGCCTCTCCCGCCTATTTTGATCACTTGGCCGGGCGTATTATTCCTTGGTTACTCTTTCCCGGTTTGGTACTGCTGAGTATCGGCTTGGTTTGGGGGCTGGCCTTCGCCCCGGCTGATTATCAGCAAGGTGACAGCTTCCGGATTATTTATGTCCATGTACCCACAGCGGCGCTGTCGATGGCTATTTATATGGCCATGGCCATCACCGCAGCCATCAGTTTAATCTGGCGAATGCGCTTAGCGGCTATCATTTCACGCAATTGCGCGCCTATCGGCGCGGCCTGTACATTTTTGGCCTTGGCTACAGGCTCCCTCTGGGGCAAACCCATGTGGGGAACCTGGTGGGTCTGGGACGCTCGGTTAACCTCAGAATTAATTCTGCTGTTTCTTTATCTTGGCTATATGGCCTTGCATGACGCCTTCGAAGATCCTGAAGTCGGCTCACGAGCCGCTTCTATATTAGCTTTGGTCGGTGTGATTAACATTCCCATTATTCATTATTCAGTCGAGTGGTGGCATACCCTGCATCAGGGGGCGACACTTTTTAAGTTTGCCAAACCCTCGATTGACCCCAGCATGTTGTGGCCGTTATTGGTGATGTTATTGGCCTTTGCCTTGCTGAGTGCGGCCAATGTGTTGATGCGCAGCCGCAATGATGTACTGGAACGCCGCCTCCAACCGGACGATGATTAGAGATTATGCAATTTTCCAACTGGCAAGAATTTTTAGCTATGGGCGGTTATGCCCCGTTTGTTTGGTCTGCATTCGCGCTCACTTTGATCACTCTAGGGATTGTGTTGGTGATACCGGTACGGCGCGAACGCCAACTGCGTCGCCAATTACAGCGCCTTGAGCGCTTACATGAACAGGAGAATTCTCAATGACCTCAGCACGTCGCCGTCGTTTATTTATGGTAATGAGTGTGGTCTTCGCCTCAGGCGTGGCGGTAGCCTTGACGACTTACGCTTTGCGGCAACACATTAATTTATTCTTTGCACCTTCTCAAGTGCTTGCCGGTGAAGCGCCCGTGGATCGGGTGATTCGTGTTGGTGGTCTGGTGGTACCTGGCAGCATTTCCCGTGACCAAGAAACGCTACAGGTCAGTTTTGAGATCGCGGACAATATCGCGGCTATCCGAGTCAGTTATTCGGGTATTTTGCCGGATTTATTCCGCGAAGGTCAGGGCATTGTCGCTCGGGGTACTTTAGGGCCGGATTACCATATTCAAGCTCAGGAGGTTTTGGCGCGCCACGATGAAGAGTATATGCCGCCTGAAGTGGCGGACGCCTTGAAACGCACCAGCATGGCACACGACGGTTATTAAACGGTAGTCTATTTATTTTATTATGATTCCTGAACTCGGACATCTGGCTTTAGTTCTTGCTATAGCCACCTCAATTCTGCTGGTCATCTTACCCTTGGTCGGTGCCAGCCGAGGCAACCATCAACTCATGGCCACGGCCCGCCCCCTTGCTGCGGCGCAGTTTTGGCTATTAGCCGTCAGCTTTGGCTGTTTGGTGTTGGCGTTTTTGCAAAATGATTTCTCAGTGCAACTGGTGGCTGAACATTCCAATACCCGACTGCCTTGGTATTATCAGATTACTGCGACTTGGGGCAATCATGAGGGGTCACTGCTGCTGTGGGTGTTGACGCTCGCCGGCTGGACATGGGCGGTGGCCCTGTTCAGCCAGTCTCTGCCACGCGAACTGGTGGCTCGGGTATTGGGCGTGATGGGGATTATCAGCCTGTGTTTCCTGCTGTTTACCCAAATGACGTCCAATCCTTTTGTGCGTATTTTGCCAGTGTTTCCCTATGAGGGCCAAGATCTTAACCCGCTATTGCAAGATGTGGGCATGATTTTACACCCCCCGATGCTCTACATGGGCTATGTCGGCTTTGCTGTCGCGTTCGCCTTTGTGGTAGCCGCCCTGATCGGTGGTAAGCTGGACAGCGCTTGGGCGCGTTGGTCACGACCGTGGACGACCTCAGCCTGGTGTTTTCTCACCCTCGGCATTGCCCTGGGCAGTTGGTGGGCCTATTACGAACTCGGTTGGGGCGGCTGGTGGTTCTGGGATCCGGTGGAAAACGCCTCATTCATGCCCTGGCTATTGGGCACGGCACTGATGCATTCGCTGGCGGCGACCGAAAAGCGCTCAGTGTTTAAAGCTTGGACGATCTTATTAGCCATTGCCACCTTCTCGCTGAGTATTCTCGGCACCTTCTTGGTGCGTTCCGGGGTGCTCACCTCGGTGCATTCGTTTGCTACGGATCCGACTCGCGGCCTATTTTTATTGGTCATTATGGCTTTGCTGACGGGTAGCGCCCTACTCTTGCTGTTCCTACGGGCTTCAAGCATCCGCAGCGATGGGCGGTTTGACCCAGTGTCGCGGGAGAGTGGTTTGCTGGTGAACAATGTGCTGCTGGCCGCTGCCTGTGGCGTGGTGTTTGTCGGCACCCTGTTCCCTCTGCTTGTGGATGTCTTGGATCTCGGCAAGCTGTCGGTCGGCCCTCCGTATTTCAATGCCCTGTTTGCCCCCTTGACGTTAGCGTTAATGGCCGCACTGGGGGTGGGGCCGCTGTTGCGCTGGAAAACCGATGAACTGTACCGCTTACGGGTTCCGCTCATCATCAGTGCGGTAATCAGCATCACACTCGGCTTTGGGCTGACTTACTTCTTACTCACGCCGTTTTACTGGCTGGTGGCCTTGTCGCTCACCTTAGTGTTCTGGGTGATATGCACCCAAATCGAGGACATTCGGGGGCGTATTCGCAATAAACACCACCGTTGGCAGGCGTTGCTGAATCTACCGCGCCACTATCAGGGCATGGTATTAGGTCATTTAGGGCTGGCGGTCACCGTCACCGGCATTGCTATGGTCAGCTTTTACGACATCGCGGAAGATGTGCGTCTGGCCGAAGATCGGAGTACTGTAGTTGCAGGGCATGAATTCCGCATGGTCGAACTCTACGATTATCAGGGCCCGAATTTCTCCGCGACTCGCGCTGTGGTTGAAGTCTATCGTGACGGTCGCCAAGTCACGGTCATGCGTCCGGAAAAACGCTTCTATTGGGCGCGGCAAATGCCGATGACCCAAGTGGCCTTATCCCCCGGATTGACCCGTGATCTGTATGTGGCCTTGGGCGAACCTCTGGACGATGGCAGTTGGGCGGTACGGGTGCAGTATAAGCCCTTTATCCGCTGGATCTGGCTGGGCTCCATCATCATGAGCATCGGTGGATTTATCGCTATCAGTGATCCACGCTATCGTCTGGCGCGGCGGCGCCGCACGGCAACGGTTACCGGAGAACAGCATGTCGCCAAAACGTAAACGCAGCTTGTTGTTAGGTTTGCCCTTGCTGGGCTTTCTGGTGGTATTGGTCGTACTGGGCAGTGGGCTAGGACGAGATCCCTCGCTGCTGCCTTCAGTGCTGATTGACCGCCCCTTACCCGAATTTCAAGCCCAGCGCTTGGATGACCCTGAGCAGTGGCTCAGCCCAGCGGATCTGCACGGTGATATCGCCTTGCTGAATATCTGGGCGACTTGGTGCCCAACCTGCTACCAAGAACACACGTTTCTCAATACCTTGCGTGAACGTGACATTGCTATCTATGGAGTCAATTACAAGGATGATCGTGAGGCTGCACTCAATTGGCTAAGCCAACTCGGTGACCCCTACCGATTCAATATTGATGATCCTGAAGGCCAATTAGGCATTGAACTGGGGGTGTACGGGGCGCCGGAAACCTTCTTGTTAGATGCCCAAGGCACCATCCGCTATCGCCATGTGGGGGCATTGGACGAAACCGTCTGGGAGCGGGAATTTTTACCGCGCATTCGTCAGTTGGAGCCGCAAAGCTAATGCGTTGGATTGGCCTATTAGGACTGTTAAGCCTGCTGGCTTTGCCCGTGCAGGCCGCCATCGATCCCTTTGAGTTCGATCACCCTGAGCAGCGGATACGCTATCATGCCTTGATTGACGAGCTGCGCTGCCCGACCTGTCAGAACCAAAATATTGCGGAATCCAATGCCGCATTAGCAAATGACTTGCGCCAACGGGTTTATACCATGATCATGGACAATCACCCAGATAGCGAGATCCGCAACTTTTTGGTGCAGCGCTATGGGGATTTCATTACCTATCGGCCACCGGTTAAACCCTTGACCTGGTTGCTGTGGTTTGGTCCGTTCGTTGCTTTACTGATCGCGGCGATTGCTTTGGCTCTCTGGATTCGGCAACGCAATGCCCAGCCGCCTGCGCAAATCGAGGAGACCGATCGAGAGCGCCTGAAGCGGATACTGGCAAAACATTCTGGAGATTTGTAATGACTGTATTCTGGGTGCTGGGCATAAGCTTAGCGCTGTTGGTGCTGCTGGCAACCGTTTTGCCCTTGTGGACACGCCGTGATCACCATAATCGTTTGTCACAAGAGGCCGTCAATACCCGCATCTTTCGGGAACGCTTGCAGGAGTTAGATACCGAGCGCGCTGAAGGGCACATTGATGAGCGCCAGTATGAGCAATTGCGCATGGAATTAGAGCGTACTTTGCTTGACGATATTGCCGAGGGGGAAGCATCGGCTCAGGCCAGTGGCGGTCGTTGGTGGGCCAGTGCGCTCACTCTCGTTATTCTCTGTGGCGCTTTAGTGTATTACTATCAAACCGCTTATCGTGGCGACACCGATGCCTGGATGCAAACCCAAGCTGAGTGGGCACCCGTGGTGGACTATGCCATCCGCCAACCTCACAATGATTTACCAGAGATCGCTTATACGAATCTGCTGGATTTCACTCGGGTGTTGCAATTGCGGGCGCTGCGTGAGGGCATGCGAGAACCGGATTCGCTGTTTCTATTGGGCACCAGCTTTATGCAACTCAACGCCTATGAAACGGCACAGATTATTCTGGAACAGGCGCAGCAATATGCCCCTGATCGCGTCGATATTCTGCTCGCCCGAGCACAAGCCAGTATTATGGACAATAACGGTCGGCTCACTGACACCAGCCGCCACCAGTTGGAAGTGGTGCTACAACGCCGTCCTGAACATCGGGGCGCGTTGATGTTACTAGGGTTTGCAGCCTATAACAGCGGTGAATACGCCCGTGCGGCTCAGGCTTGGCGGCAGCTCTACGACCAAGTCCCTGCGGACAGCGAGGTCGCCGAGCTCATCGCTAATAATATCGCTCAAGCTGAAAGCATGCTGGAACGCAGTACCTCTGAGCCAGACGATTCAGCTAATGCCGCCGCAAGCATTAATGTGACGGTGGATTTAGCCCCAGAGCTGTATGAACGCATTACGCCTGAAGACACGCTGTTCATTTTCGCTCGTCCAGCATCGGGGCCGCTTATGCCCTTGGCCGCAGTGCAACACTCCGCTAGCGAATTTCCAGTTTCTGTGGTGTTAAATGATGGTCAAGCGGTTTTGCCAGATCTAAAACTGTCTGATTTCTCGGATGTTGTGGTCAGCGCCCGTATTTCCCGCTCTGGACAAGCGACAGCCAGTGCCGGTGATTTAGAGGGTAATAGCGACCCGCTCGATACCCGCAATGGTCCATTATCCGTGCAAATCACTGTAGATCAGATTGTGCAGTGACGGCTGCCCCTTTACTGCTTGGCACGCAGCTTACCTGCGTCCGTGAACGCCGCCGTTTATTCCGGCATTTGGATGTCGAACTCGATGTCGGCCAAGCCCTGTATTTGGAAGGCGCGAACGGCTCTGGTAAAACCAGCCTGCTACGCATTCTCAGTGGGCTGAGTGAGCCGCGTGCCGGTACAGTATTGTGGCGCGGCGAGAATATCCGTGACTGTCGCCTCAGCTACTACACTCAGTTGTTGTATCTGGGGCATAATCCGGCCTTGAAAAATGATTTAACAGCGTTGGAAAATCTGCAATTTTACGCTCAGCTTAGCCGCCACCACGGTGAGGCTGAGCAGGCGCTTACTCACTTAGGGCTGCGTGGCCATGAAAATCAACCGATCCGTACCCTTTCTGCAGGTCAACGCCGACGAGTGGCGTTAGCGCGGTTGTGGTTGAGTACCGCGCAGTTGTGGTTATTAGATGAACCGTTCACTGCTTTAGATCGTACTGGTGTCCAGCATTTACAACAGCGTATGGCGGAGCATCTCGCCGCTGAGGGAGCTATTGTTATCACCTCGCATCAAGCGATTGATCTACCCAATATAACCCGCCTCAATCTATCATGAGCAGCCCCACTCAGGCTTTTTTCGGTTTATTACAGCGTGAGCTGCGACTCACCATTCGCCGCCGCAATGACTGGTTGAATCCGCCCCTGTTTTTCATCCTTGTTGTCGCCTTACTGCCTTTAGGGATCGGTCCTGACCCCCAGACACTGGCCTTAATTGCGCCCGGTGTCATCTGGGTTGCGGCCTTGCTGGCGACCTTATTGTCTCTGGAACGTCTGTTTCGTGATGATTTTGATGACGGCTCCCTAGAACAACTGCTGCTCAGTCCCCATCCGCTGCCCCTGTTGGTTTTAGCCAAGTTACTCGCCCACTGGCTGGTTACCGGATTGCCCTTGGTGTTGATCTCCCCGTTGCTTGGGGTCCTGTTGCATCTGCCACTGGCAGGCATACTGGCTTTGCCGGTCAGTCTGCTGATTGGCACCCCGGCTCTAACCTTGATTGGTGCGATCGGAGTAGCGCTGACGGTGAGTTTACGCCGTGGGGGGATTTTACTGACCTTGCTGGTACTGCCCCTGTATGTGCCAGTGCTGATTTTCGGCACCGCCGCTGTGACTGCTCCCGCCCAAGGCTTACCTAATGCCGGACAACTGGCTTTGCTCGGCGCTTTGCTGGTGTTGGCGCTGCCGCTGGCTCCCTTAGCGATAGCAGCGGGTTTGCGGGTCAGTAGTCATTGAATTTGATTACCGGACAACTGAGTTGATCTAACTCAAAGTAATGAGCATCGGTGTCGCGTAGCCTATCGACTATTAGCGTCTAACCGGAAGCTTATCATGCCTGATATCGCAAGGGTCGTCAGCACAGCGGCTACCCGCTATGGACATAATGCCACACAGTTGTTGCAAATTCTCATCGCTGTGCAGGACGAACTGGGCTATCTCCCCCCACCGGCGCTGACAGCCATCGCCACCACTCTGAATATTCCTCGCTCACGGGTACATGGGGTTGCCGGTTTTTATAGTTTTCTTTACACCGAACCGGTCGGCCACTACCGAATTTTATTCGCCGACAATATCACCGACCGGATGCTCGGCTCAACGGCCTTATTGGATGAATTATGCCGCAAACTCTGGGTAGAACGCGGCAAACTGTCCGAGGATGGTTTAGTCAGCATCGACACCACCTCCTGCACCGGTTTATGTGATCAAGGCCCGGCGCTGTTGGTCAATGGCCATGTGATCACCCGACTGGATCATCGACGAATTAATCGCATCGCCGAATGGGTACGTCGGCAGGTGCCGGTGGAGGAGTGGTCTGCCGAATTTTTCCATATTGATGACAATATCTGCCGCCGCGATGCTTTGCTCGGCACCCCGTTCAAACCCGGCAGCGCCCTGATTGCCGCCATGCGGCTCGGTCGTGACCAGTGGTTATTGGAAATGCACCAGTCCAAGCTGCGCGGTCGGGGTGGCGCGGGCTTTACCACCGCTGTGAAATGGACCGGTTGCCGCGATGCCCCCGGGCAAGAAAAAGTCATCGTCTGTAATGCCGATGAGGGTGAGCCGGGGACCTTTAAAGACCGCGTATTATTGAACAGCTTTGCCGATCAGGTCTTTGAAGGCATGACGTTGGCCTCATGGGCGACAGGGGCGCAAGAGGGTTTGGTGTATTTACGGGGTGAGTACCGCTATTTATTACCGGCTCTCAATGCAGTACTGGAACGGCGTCGTGCGGCTGGGCTACTGGGTGAAGCCATCCTCGGCACCCCCGGATTTGATTTTGATATCCAGATCCATCTAGGTGCGGGTTCCTATGTATGCGGTGAAGAAACTGCACTGCTGGAATCTTTGGAAGGTAAACGCGGCACGCCACGGATTCGCCCGCCCTTCCCCGTCGTGCGCGGTTATTTGGGTCGGCCCACGGTGGTTAATAATGTCGAAACCCTAGCCAAGACCTGCCTGATTGCCCTGCAAGGCGGAGCTGCCTTTGCCGCAACGGGTACCCGCCAATCCACCGGCACCAAATTACTCTCGGTATCTGGCGATTGTGCAGCCCCCGGCATTTATGAATACCCCTTCGGGGTGAGTATTGCCAAGGTGCTGGAGGATTGCGGCGCCAGCGACACCCAAGCGGTACAGGTCGGCGGTGCCTCGGGCATGATGATGGCGAATTATGAGTTTCACCGCACTATTGCTTGTGAAGATGTGCCCTCAGCAGGGGCGTTTATGGTGTTTGATTCCAGTCGTGATCCCTTTGAAATCGCGCATAATTTTGTCGATTTCTTCGTTCATGAAAGCTGTGGTTTTTGCACGCCTTGTCGTTTGGGGACAACCTTGCTGAAAGGCTATATGGATAAAATCGCCCGTGGCTATGGTGCAAAAATGGATTTGGCCGATATCGATTGGGTCAATCGCCTGTTAAAAAATGCCAGTCATTGTGGTTTAGGGACTACCGCACCCAATCCAGTCATGGACACCTTGGTCAAATTTCGTCCCGCTTATGAACGGCGGATGCAGTCTTTGGATTTCGAACCGGCTTTTGATCTGGATGCGGAACTGGAAACCGCACGCCGACTGACTGGCCGTGACGATCCAGCCGCTTATCTTAATGGCTCTCAGGAGGTTAGACCATGACCCGTGAATTTATGCTCGACGGTCTGCCAGTCGCGTTCAGCGAAGGGCAAACCATTTTGCAAGCGGCGCGCGCCGCCGGGCGCTATATTCCCTCGCTGTGCTGGCATCCTGATTTTCCACCGCACGGGTCCTGCAAACTGTGTATCGTCAAAGCCAATGGACGGCATGTTTCGGCCTGCGCCCTACCGGCGCGTGAAGGCATGGAAGTCGAAAGCGACACGCCGGAAATCAACGGCGAACGACGTGCTTTGCTGCAAATGCTGTTTGTCGAGGGCAATCATTTTTGCCCGTCCTGTGAAACCAGCGGCAACTGTCAGCTTCAGGCGCAGGCGTATGAACTGGAAATGACCAGCGCTCGGTTTGATTATCTGTTCCCGGTGCGCCCCGTCGATGCCTCCCATCCCGAAATTCTGCTGGATTTTAACCGCTGTATCTTCTGCGAGCTGTGTGTACGCGCCAGCCGCGATGTGGACGGTAAGCATATTTTCGCCTTGACGG
>PWUP01000346.1 GCA_003562535.1 Gammaproteobacteria bacterium
GCCATAGCGGCATAGAGAATCAGCATAATACTGGGCGGAATTAAAATACCTAAGCACCCACCGGCACAAATTACCCCACTGGCTAAACGCTTGTCATAACCGGCGCGCAGCATCGACGGCAAGGCCAATAATCCCATTAAGGTGACAACAGCGCCGACAATACCGGTAGCGGTGGCAAACATCGCACAGGTGATCAGACTGGCGACCGCTAAGGAGCCGGGTAAATTACCCGCTGCAAGTTGCAAACTATGGAACAGTCGGTCAAGAATATTCGCCCGCTCGACCACATAACCCATGAACAAAAACAATGGCACCGCAATCAGTACGTCATTGGACATCACACCATAAGTGCGTTGCACCAATAGGGTGAACACAATATCGCCGAGAGCAAAATAGCCAAAACCCAGCCCCATAGCGATCAAGGTAAAGGCGATGGGGAAACCCAGTAAAATGACTAAGACCAAAATCCCTAGCATGATGATGCCCAGCATTGGCTCGCTCATGACTTGACTCCTTGCGACGTTTGCGCCCCTTTTTCGCTCAGTTCCTGAATGATCTCGGTACCAATTTCCTCAACATCAGGCAAACGCTCTGGGAAATAGCCATAGCGGAGACAATACACACACCGCAGCATCTCGCTGATACCTTGCAAAGCTAACAACACCCCGGCAATAGGTATCAATGATTTAAAGTGATACAATGGCGGCCCACCCGGACTGAAGCTACTGCGCTCGCCAATACGCCATGACAGTTCGGCAAAACCGTAGCCGAAATAAATTAACGCCCCTACGGCTGGAATAAAGAACAGCACGTACAGCACCAATTCTAATCCTGCTTGCACCTTAATCGGCCACAGACGGAACAACACGTCACCACGGATATGGGCATTACGCGCAAGGGCATAAGCGCCCGCTAAAATAAATAGGGCACCGTACAGCATATAACCTGCATCGTAAGCCCACGCTGATGGCCGACTCAGCACATAGCGCATGTACACCTCATAACAGACCATGAAGGTCAGAACCAGTAGCAACCAACTGGCTAACTTGCCCGTCCAAATGCTGATTCGGTCAATAAAATGGATGATAGGTATCATGAGCGATGAATCCCGCAACCGACTCCCTATTAACCCACTAATCGAGAGCCGACAGTTAAGGTATGAATACGACAAAGGGCGGCACAAGCCTGCACCGCCCTCATGGGTTAACGCTTTGCGGTTGGCAACAGCGTTTAGACTTCAACTAAACCACGTTTGCCATTACCAAAGAAATGCTCATAGGCCATATCTTTGGGGGCATCGTTGTCCAAGAAATAGCCCATGACGTTTTCAACCCACTCCCGCTGAGATTCAATCACACGGGCGAAAAACTCTTCTTGGGATGAGCGTTCGATCACCTTATCCCACGCCTCAAGCTGAGCTTGGAGAATGGAGGTCGGGGTACGATAAGTGGTCACACCGTGTTGGGTACGCAATGCTTGAAGATCCTTAGGATAGCGATCTTGGAGCTTCCATGACATATCAGCCGAAGCGGCGTAAGCCGCATAACGCACAATAGCGCGCAGTTCTTCAGGTAGGTCATCGTATTTGCGTTTATTAAAGATGATCTCGAAGGACTCGGCATCTTGGTGGTAACTTTGCAGCATCCAATGCTTACTCACGTCTTGGAAACCGAGCACTCGATCAGAGGAGGGGTTATTGAACTCAGCACCCTCGATTAAGCCCCGATCCAGTGCTGGGACAATGTCTGGCCCTCCGAGGATAGTGACCGAAGCGCCCATCTCGTTCATAAGATCCGCTGCTAAACCGACGGTACGGTAACGCATACCGCGCATCTGGTCGGCTGAGCGGATTGGCCCTTTAAACCAACCCAAGGCTTGAGTGGGCATAGGGCCGCTCAAAAAGCCCACGAGTTGTAAGCCTAAAATGTCTTGCACCAACTCGTTGTACAGCGCTTCGCCCCCACCGTAGTAAAACCACCCCAGCATTTCGTTGGCTTTCCAGCCATAGGCGGGCGGAGTACCAAACAATGAAAAGGCTTTATGCTTACCAAACCAGTAGCCCGTCACTCCATGACCACCATCCAACGCGCCGGCAATCACCGCATCCTGCATCTGCAAAGCGCCCACTACAGCACCTGCAGGCAACACATCCAGTCGTAAGCGTCCACCCGACAGTTGATTGACCATACGAGCATAATCAGTAGCATTCTCGTGGAAAATATCCTGTGCCGGCCAAGTGCTTTGGAAGCGCCAAGTCACCGTCTGTGCAGTAGAAATCATTGGAAAACCGGCGGCTACTGCCGCTGCTGACCCTACAGCCGTCGTTTTTAAGAATCGGCGGCGTGATGCATCGCCCACAGAAGGGGTATCGTGCTCAATGGTCATCGTTATATCCTCGCTCTGAAAAATTATTTTTTGTTGAATAACACTGTTACACTACCATGTAATTTCACATTGTGAATATTAGCATTGCATCGTGAGTAAGCTTAAAGCCAGTATTGATTTAGGTCAAGAAACAAAATTATTATGAAACATACTATGCTATCGCCCGATGCTGAAGTGAATCTGATCGGATTACAGTGCCCACAACGGCTACTTAAGACTAAACAAGCCCTAGCCCAAATGCACAGTGGGCAGATTTTGCATATTATTGCTAACGATCCCAGTGCTAGAATTGATTTAGCGGTGTTTGCCGACCGTAGCCACAACGAGCTGCTCGACAGTCGCGAAGAAAACGGCCTCTTCCATTTCATGTTGCGTAAGGTGTAATTCATCCATGGACAACCCTCTGCACTCTGCCCTTGCCGAACAAATCAGCGTATTAACGGGTACTTCGACCATCACCGCTCCCCTCCAACCCATAGGGGGAGGCTGCATTAATCATGCCTATCGTCTAGGCGACTGGTTTATCAAATGTAATGATCCTGATTTACTGGATATGTTTGCCACGGAAACCTTGGCGCTCAATGAAATCAATCAGTATCAACAGGTTCGAGCACCCCAACCTTTATGGCATGGGCTAGCGGCAGGACACGCCTGTTTAATTATGGAATATATCCCTCTACAACCGCTAAAAGGTAAGGCAGAAGAACAATTAGGCCAACAACTTGCCGCACTGCATCAGCACAAACAAGCCTATTTTGGTTGGCACTGCGACAACTCGCTAGGCAGTACCCTGCAACCCAATCAAGCTGATAATGATTGGATTAATTTTTTTATAAATCAACGTCTAGAATATCAATTACGTTTGGCCGCTGAACAAGGTTACGGAGGACGCCTACAACAACTCGGCGAACGTCTATTGTCAGCACTCCCAAAAATATTAGCCGGACATACTCCACACCCTGCTCTACTTCACGGTGATTTATGGTCAGGAAATGCGGCCATGACTTCAGACGGCCAGCCCGTTATCTTTGACCCTGCATGTTATTACGGTGACCGTGAAGCCGATATCGCGATGACCGAATTATTTGGTGGGTTCAGCCGACGGTTTTACCAAGCGTATCATGAAGCCTATCCTTTAGATGATGGAGCACCGATACGCTTTACTGTGTACAATATTTATCATGTGCTTAATCACCTAAACCTTTTTGGTGAAAGTTATTCACAACAAGCACAGAATTTGATGGACAGCCTACTCAGCAGACTGCGCTAATCGGGCATAAAAAAAGCCCCAATGGATAGGGGCTTTTTAGGGGAGAGGTGCCTGGCGATGACCGACTTTCGCATGGGGAAGCCCCACACTATCATAGGCGCTGGGCGGTTTCACTACTGAGTTCGGGAAGGGATCAGGTGGTTCCCACCCGCTATGGTCGCCAGGCAAAA
>PWUP01000080.1 GCA_003562535.1 Gammaproteobacteria bacterium
AATCGCTGAATCGTAAAGTGGCTTTAAAAATCATGAATCCTGCCTTAGGAGCCAATGATGATTTTAAAGCTCGGTTTCTTAACGAAGGCCGTATTGTTGCTCAGCTTAATCACAGCCATATCGTAACCATTTATGATATCGGCTGCTATGGCCATTGTCATTATCTGACGATGGAGTACCTGCCCGGCGGTACATTGCGCGAGCAGATTCGTGCCGGCTTATCGCTGCAACGCACAGTGAATATCGCCTATGCCCTGGGCGGGGCACTGCATTATGCGCATGAACGAGGCATTATTCATCGAGACATCAAGCCACTAAACGTGTTGTTTCGTCAAGACGGCTCACCCGTGTTGACCGATTTCGGCATTGCTAAAGTTGTCGGTGGCGACAGCCAACTGACTCATACCGGCTTTGCCGTAGGCAGTGTGGGGTATATGAGTCCAGAGCAGGCTTTAGGGCGATCGATTGATCAACGGGCCGATCTCTATGCGTTTGGCCTATTATTATGGGAAATGCTGACCGGCAAGCCGCCGTTTGCGGCCAGCGATGCGTTTGCGTTGGCTTTAAAACATGCGACTGAACCCTTGCCTGAGTTGCCTGTAGAACTGGCGCGTTGCCAACCACTATTTAACCGCTTGTTAGCCAAACAACCTGAAGACCGCTACTCAGGATTAGATCAAAGTTTGCATGCGCTAACGGTGGTCGCCAATTTATTGGGTGTAAAGACGGGGCCGGATGCTGGTATACCCGCCGTGCCGCGAGCGGCTGAAGGCAGTCAAGCCATCGATGTGACCGATAAAACCGTCATCCAGATCTCACCGGCACCAACGGTCATAGACGCAGTGTCTTGGGAAGAGGTGGTGAATACCGCCGAGGGTATGGCACTGAGTTTATTGGAACGTGAGCAGCGCCGTTTGATCGCCCGCTTACCCGATTATTTAGAAGCCCTGCGCATTCCCGATGAAGTGCAGTCTAGCGAGTACCTAAAATTTTGCAATCAGTCATTGCACACCATCATGGGTTTAACCGGCGATTATCTGCATACCCTCGGTTTATGTGACTTGGGTATGGGTGAGTTTGACCGGCTGCATGCGGCTATGGATAGTCACGAGCGTTTGAATACCTTGATCAGTCAGTTGTTGGAATTCTGTCAACTGGCGGCCAAACCCTTGGAAGCGCAAAGTCTGCGTGAGCTGAAAGACAGCATGGTAGAAGGTTTAGATGCCATTTTACTGATTTTGCGCGATGCGGTGGCCGATGAGGGCGATGCGGAAACCTTAGCGATGGTGCGTGCTATTACGGGGGATCGCAGTGAGATGATGCAGACATTGCGCCAAAGCTATCTAACCGATGCGACCTTAGCCTTGAGCAACCGTGATAAAATGCTGTTACTCAAACTTACTGGTCAGTTTGAACGTTTGATCTGGGCTTTAGGCGCACTGGTGCAGAGAGTAGCCAGCGCAGAGCAAGTCATTGATTATCTATGACTACTGATCGTTGAGTCCTAACGTCATGGTGATGACATTCCACTCACCCTCGCGCTGATAATGACAGGTATCCATCATACTGCGTACAAAATGGACACCTAAACCACCAATACGACGTTGCTCTAGTGCAGCATCAATATCCGGTTCAGGTGCCTCGCTAAAGGGATCAAAGGCCTGGCCGTTATCGCGTAGACAAACATAGGCGTAGTCTTGATCGAGTGTTATACGCACATGGATTTCGGGTTGGACGACGGTGTTGAGGCCGTAGCTAATGGCATTGGTGATGAGTTCGTCAAGGACTAAATTCAGCTTGAAGCTGACCTCTTCGCTGAGTGAGCATTGGGCGGCAAACTGGTCGAGAGCCGCTTGCAAGCGAGTGGTCTCCGTCTGATCCGCCTGTAAATTTAGGATGAGTTCCATCATACTCATGGCGCTATGTGTATGCAGTGATCATTGTTTCGAAGCTTGATCGGCATTAGACTAATCTCTTGGGATGATTGGAAATTCAACCCGCACGGCCAATCCGCCCCAAGGGGAAGCTTGGGCGCTGATCTGACCCTGATGGGCGAGTACAATATTCTGCACAATCGCTAAACCCAGCCCTGAGCCGCCGCGTTGGCGATTACGGGAGGCGTCAACCCGATACAGGCGCTCGAATAAACGCGGCAGGGCGGATTCAGGCACACCAGGTGGTGAATCCGCCCAACAGAGCTGCACAGTCTGCCCCTGCACGCGCAGCGTGATCTGCACACGACCCGGCTGTGCAGCGCTGCCATCGGTGTATTTAAGGCTGTTGTGCATTAAATTGGTTAACAACTGTGCTAAGCGTTGGCGATCCCCACGCAGTAGCGCCACTTGCTCGGGCAGATCAGTCTGGCACTGGATGTGCTGACGCGCTAAGGCATCGCTGTGCTGGCGCACCGTGTCTTGAATCAATGCGCGTAAATCCACCGGCTCCATCTGATAACTTAATGCACCGGCATCGGACAGCGACAATTCATGCAAATCATTGACCAAACGACTCAAGCGTTCAATGTCTTGCGACAGGGATTCCAAAGCCGCCGCATCAGGCTGACGCACCCCGTCTTGTAAAGCTTCTAATTCAGCTTTGAGCACACTGATCGGTGTGCGTAATTCATGCGAAATATCGGCAATCCAGCGCTGGCGCGCTTGCTGATTACGCGCCAAAGTCACCGCTAATTGATTAAAATCACGAGCCAAATCAGCCAACTCATCGCTACCACGCACGGGCAATTGCAGCGCATAGTGGCCTTGAGCCAGTTCGCGAGTCGCTTGACGTAACCGGCTAATGGGTCGAGTCATCCAATAAGCGGCAGGAATTGCGACCAGCGCAGAAAATAGCAGCGCCAATAAGGCCACCCATAACGTGTGTCGCCGTTGCTGCTCCGCGAAGACTTGATCCAGTTCCGTCGGCACATACCGCTGTGCCGGTACGCCCAGTTCGCCAATGCGCTGACCCTGGGATTCAATCGCCAGCCAATTCAGCGCCCGCTCATCCCCTGTAGGCGCGCCAACCACCCACTGCCCTTGCGCATCCCTAAGCTGCAAACCAGCACGCCGTCTGGGGCCACGGGGTGCGGTAGAGCGCGCTTCACCGAAGGGCACAGCATGTGGACGTTGCAGACGTTGCCAACTGCGCTGATCACCGGCCAACCATGCCCAACTGCCGTAGTGCTCATAGTCCTCAACCAAGATCTCGATGAACTGCTCAAGACTGGCCCGCTGTGATTGGGCCATATATTCGGAAAAACCGGCATGGAAAACCCGATCATTTGCCCATACCAACACCACGCTGAGCAAGAAATTAGCCAGCAATATCAACAAAAATAATTGGTAGCGCAGACGAATACGCATTCAATTCACCGCCGATTAATACCGTGCCAAGAGGGTTGATTTGTCTCGTTCCCACACTCCCGTGTCTATCCTTGGTTCAGACTGCTGTTGTTAACTTCCGTCTCTCAACGGGTGCAGGCGTTCCCAAAGGTACTCGACGCGCAGCTCAATACGGCCTTGTTCAGCCCAAGAGGTCAAATTCAGGCGTGCATCGCCGACTTGCAACTGCGGCTCGTTGTCGAGCGTGAAGTGCAATGGAATGCTGCGGTGGCGTTCTCCGCTGCCGCGTGTGGTCAGTGTGCCGCGCCGCAGTCGGCCGTCGGTGGGTAAGCCAGCCCCCAGTGAGCGGGTGATGGTGCGGTGGTGAATCAGTTCGGCGCGCCAGCCGATCCGAAACTCGTCTTCGACCAAGGTTCGCTCCACCGAATGAATATGTGACAGCACCACTCGTTCCC
>PWUP01000069.1 GCA_003562535.1 Gammaproteobacteria bacterium
GCGGGCCGATTTCAGACACGCATAGGCTGCCGACGCTGCTCAGACGGGGCTTCCGTTGCGACTTGACAGGCACCCGGACCGAAGATATATTGCAGTAAAAGCGGTTGGATTTCCTATCCTTAAGCCCCATCAATCTCGACTTCGCCTTGCAGGGGTGTTTCATCCTGAGTCTGCCAAAGCGTTTCACGCAGTTTGTGGAAAAGCACGTAAGCCGTCTTGTACTGCACATCCAAGCTGCGGGAGAGCTGTAAGGCTGACATGCCCTTGGCGGAATGGACAAACAGAGCAATGGCACCAAGCAGGGTCTGCAATCTCAGCTTGTGATTGGCAAAAACTGTTCCGCTGGTGACCGAAAAACGATGACCGCAATTCTTGCAGGCCCACTGATTGCGGGTGGAGATAAATGCATGTTTTCGGCAGACGCCGCACTGTGGGCAGGCTTGCTCATCAAGCCCACCCCAGCGCAAGGAGGCAAATGTCTCCAGAGCCTGCTGGTCAGTCATTTGCAGGACGCTTGCCAGAGAAAGCTGGCGAGAGGCTGCTGAAAGTAGATAATGTTGTCCCATACGCTTAATTCTTGTCGAGCAATCGCTCGAAATCAAGTTTTTGCTCGACTAGAATGCGTAAAGCGCACAAATACGCTATCATTAAACAATGAAAAACCGCGACCAACAATATCTCAACCAACTACGCGACTACTATGCAGAAAATGGCGTTTTACCTTCTTTTTCTGGCATAGCGAAGTTGGTTGGCCTCAACACCACCTCTGCTGTTTCCACGATGGTTAAACGCCTGAAGGCGGAAGACTATTTGGTGTCTACCCAGGACAGGCGACTCGCGCCCGGCCCACGCTTTTACGAAAGGCCCATGGTTGAAGAAACGGTTCGGGCCGGGATGCCAGAGGCGATCATGGACCCGTCCGAAAACCCAGTCCTCATTGACCATTTGCTTGTAGAAGAACCCTCGCGCACTGTAATCCTGCGCATTCTAGGTGACTCTATGCAGGATGCAGGTTTATTGGATGGTGACCGTGTGATTGTGAAGCGTGGTGCAGTGTGCAAACCTGGCGACATCGTGGTGGCTAGAGTAGACGGTGAATTTACGGTCAAATATCTTGCTAAAGATGATCAAGGCTACTACTTAGAGGCTAGCAGCCCTGATTTTGAAGACATTAGGCCGCAAAGTGAGCTGGAGTTGTTTGGCAGGGTGACAGGGATGTTTCGGCAGGTTAAATAAATGGTTGGATTTAACAGTAATGCAATATTATCAGCAGTTAACGGTGAAAAAATGAACCAAAATAATATTTCTGCCAGCACAGGACAGCGTGATGCTTTTAATCACATCTCATCAAAGCGAAGTCGGCCATGGAAAGGTGAAGAAGAAGTTCGCCTTGCTTGGGTTGCCGCGCTGGAATCTGCATTAGAACTTCACTTTGATGCAGAGCGTGCCAGAAAAGATTGTAGTTACAACAATGTCATCATCGAGTTCAAAGCACCAGGTCACTTCAAATCTTCCAAAAGCAGCGCCAAATTCAAAGAAGCTACAGATCAACGCTTACTACCCTATATCAAACGAGAAGCACTGAAAGTAGGTATTCCTGAAGAAGAATTTATCGGGATAGCCATTGATGGTGATAACATTTGTTTTGCTCAAGTGCGTAACAATGATATTGAAACTCAGCATTTAATTCCTTTCTCGGAATATGCTGTTGGCTTAGTGATGCAGGCTATCCGGTCTGAGACTCGACGTGCTGTGTCTATTGAGAATTTGCTATCTGACTTTGGGCATGGCTCCAGCAGTGCACAATCTTTGATGCAGGCTATGGCTAACGCGCTGGCGGAAGAGTTAGCTCTTTCTAGTAACACCAAAATAAAAATGCTCTTTGAAGAATGGAGAGCGCTTTACGGACAGGTTGCCGATATGTCTGTGTTGCAAGCTGATGCAATAAGCAGAGAGATGGGGTTTGCTTGGCAAGGTCAACCTGAACAGGCTATGTCAGGACGGCTTTTCATTATTCACACCTACAACTCACTACTTATAAAGCTGCTTGCCGCTGAGATAGTATCAGCACATGGTCTATCTTCCATACAACAACCTGCACAAGAAATGGCAGCTTTGCTAGATGATTCCGCTTTATTGGACTCGCTGGAACAGAATATCGAACATGCAGGTATTTTTGCGCAAGCAGGAATTAAAGGTTTTGTGGAAGAGGCTATTTTTGGCTGGTACTTGGATGTGGCACGGAACAAAACACATTCACCTTTTATTGTTCCCGCACTTCGCGGTATTTTGTCAGCACTATCTCTGTATCGAACGGACCATTTAAGTCGCACCCGTGATGTTTTGCGCGACCTCTATCAAGGCTTGGTTCCTGGAAAGCTGAGACAAAGCTTAGGTGAATTTTATACACCTGACTGGTTGGTTGATTTTGCGGTTGAAAATGCGGAGAGCGGCACTTGGCTTAATAAGCGGGTGCTTGACCCAACGTGTGGTTCTGGTGCTTTTTTGTTAGCTGTCATGCGCAAGATTCGTAATGAAGCGGTGAGTAATAGCTGGGATAGTCAGCGTATTGTCCAACATTTATGCTCATCTGTGTGGGGTTTTGATCTCAATCCACTTGCCGTTCAAACAGCACGAGTCAATTTTCTGATTGAAATTGCCGATCTTCTCAAAGCTGCACCAGGACAAACTCTTGAAATTCCAGTGCTGCTTGCTGATGCCATCTACTCCCCTGCACCTGATCCGGTTGAAGGACAGGGTGTTTTAAAGTATCAAATTGGGAGTCAAATTGCTGGATTGGATATAGCATTGCCGGCTGAGCTGGCCTTTGATCGCTCACGCTTGGATCATGTCTTTATCCAGATGGGCGAAGATGTTGAGTGCGATCTGGAGTACGAAGGGTCAGAAACTAGGCTAGTGGCTTCAGGGCTGATGACTCAAGGCGAAGCAACTGAATGGCGTGAACCACTGCAATATACCTACAATCAAATTCTGGCGCTTCACAGGCAGCAATGGAATGGTATTTGGTTTCGTGTAGTACGCAATTTCTTCTGGTCAGCAACCGCTGGACATTTTGACTGTATCGTTGGCAATCCTCCGTGGGTGCGCTGGTCGAAACTACCTGATGCCTATCGTGAACGGGTAAAACCAACATGCGATCATTACGGTATTTTCTCAAAGAATAAGCGTCACGGTGGGAATGAGTTGGATATTTCCGCCATGATCACATACACAGCCGCTGATAAGTGGCTCAAAGCCGATGGCCGCCTTGTTTTTGTAATCACTGGAACGGTGTTCAAGAACCCTTCATCTGCTGGATTCAGAACCTTCATGCTTGAACCTTCTAATCCAAACTCAGCGTATTTAACGCCTGTAAGCGTGGATGATATGAAAGGCTTGAAGCCCTTTGATGACGCCTCAAATCATACGTCGGTTGCTGTGTTCAACAAAACAAGCGAATCAGGGCACTATCCTATACCGTACCGGCTTTGGAGCAATAAGACCGGAACAACCAAAAACATTCCACCTCAACTGAGTCTAGACGAAGTAAGGCAGCGCATTACCATTGAAATGATGGAGGCTATCCCTGTAGGTGAAGCGGGTTCGCCGTGGGCCGTACTTGCTGAAGGACGCCATTATGCTTTAAATACTATTTCAGGGCAGTGCTCTTGGACATCTGGGCGCAAGGGCGTTACGCCAGATTTGAACGGCGTTTTTTATGTACCTATCATTGATGCCACCGACACACTTGTTCAAATTA
>PWUP01000056.1 GCA_003562535.1 Gammaproteobacteria bacterium
ACTAAAGTTAATGTAGTATTAAGGCCAGGAAGAAATAGAAAGTGTGAAAGTTATTGTTTCTTTAATAAGTACTGTAACTTTTACCAAGATGAAGTAGTTAAAAAGCCTGTATTGTCGGGGCAATCAGAAGATTAATAAGTGTTACAACCACAAGGGAGGTTATTAAATGAATGTTGTTAATGTAGATAAGAAATGTATCTTTACAATTCAATTACGTGAAAGAGAATTAATGTTAATTGCTGGTGCTTTAAATCAATTACATGATGACTATGAAAAAGGAACATTAGATTCATATCCTGAATTAAAAGCAATATCCGGCATGGAAACATGGAGCTTATGGGAAACCTTTGATACTCTTTATGATAGAAATATAAGAGTAAAATCAAATGAAAGGAAGGTAAAGAAAACTAATGAACCTGTATGAAAAGCTATTGAAAGTTAGAGAGAGTGTGATAGAATTAAAGAAAGACACAGAGGGTTATGGCTACAATTATGTTTCAGGTGCTCAGATTCTAAGCAAGATCAATCCCAAGCTTGATGAATTAGGTGTAATGCTTATACCTATGACATCAGATCAAAAGATAATGGAATATGAATACACCAATGCCAAGCAGGAACGAAAGAAAGAAGTAATAGTATGGGGAGATATGTCATACATGATAGTTGATACAGCTAATCCTGAAGATAAGTTAATTGTTCCATGGTCTTTCTATGGACAAATGGATGATGCTGCTAAAGCTTATGGGGCTGCACTTACCTATGCTGAAAGATACTTCTGGTTAAAAGTTCTTCGTATTCCTACAGATGAAGATGATCCTGATAGCAAAGATACCAGTGGTAAATCAAGTAGTACTCCCAAGGCTACCTACCAAGATGCTGAGAAAGTATTCAAGAAGCAAACACAATCTACAGGTAAAAAGAAAATAACTGGACCACAACAAAAGAGATTGATAGCTCTTGCTGGTGGTGATATGGGATTAATTGCAAAGCTATTAGATAAATATGGTATTGAAGACATATCCGAAATACATATGGGTAGCAAGTATGAAACAATTTGTTCTGATGCACAGGCAGAATCAGGAGTAGAATAACCCTCCTCATGGAAAAGGGGGAAGGTTGAAATTGTCCTTCCCCCTTTCCATTCGTTCTTTAACTATAAACATAAAGGAGGTATTACTTTGGATGGATGGATCAAAGATTACAGAAAAGAATTAAGTAGCGACATATGGAAGTTCCCTCCTCTTTACCATAGGGTATGGCAGTATCTAAAGTATAAAGCAAACCATAAAGATAATCTTGTTCCTACAAGGCAAGGTTATATTATGGTTAAAAGAGGACAGACAATTACAAGCTATCGTAACATAGCAAAAGCAGTTGCATGGGAGGAATATGGAACAGAAAAAATACCTTCTGCAAAAACGATCAAAGTCATTCTTGATATATTAGTACATTATAATATGATAGTGCGAAGTAGTAACACCCGTGGAACCCTCATAAACATAATAAACTACGACAAATATCAGGGTAGTGATGAGGATGATTGTAACACCGAGGAAACACCGAGGAAACACTCACTACCTACTAACAAGAAAGATAAAGAAAGAAAAGAAAAAATATATGCACCTAAGCAGAAGGAATATGAAGTATTCTTTGAAGAGGTTTGGAAAGAATATCCCAACAAGATTGGTAAGAAAGATGTAAAACCAAAAGACAAAAAAGAATTATATAAGTTAGGCAAAGAACATGTAATGAGATCCCTTAACAGATATAAGGAAGAAATAAAAGATAAAGAGAAACAATATATTCTTGGAGGAGGTAAGTTCTTCAAGAATAGAATATATGATTATCTTGATGATGTGTACACAGAGGTACCCAAAACAATATCTCCTGCCTACCGGCAGTTAGGAGGGGAATAATGGAATCAAGATATAAAGATAGGGTAGAAGTATTACAATACCAGGCAATAAATAAAGGAGAAGATTATTTAATTATAGGGTATGATAATAATCTTCAGTGGGTTAAATATGAACTTGAATATTTCCTTGACCTCTTTAGTAAGGGCATTAGCATTGAAGATATATGTACCCTTATTAACCGTCCCATTCTTGAGATAGCTTTCCTTGTCATGTATCTTACTCATCGTAAACCAAACGGAGACAGACAGCCCCTTTTAAAATGGGCAGAAAAAGAATTTAATAAATTATTAAAGGAGGACACACATGCTACTGGATTCATACCAACCACCAAATGATGATAGAGTTGAAGAAGGTTTGCTTGGTTCCTTATTAGCTGACCCTGAAGTATTTAGTCTGATTAATTCTATCGTCACAGATGAAGCAGCTTTTTATAAAACAAAACACAGGGCAATATACAAAGCTATTAAAGAAGTTTACAATGACAACAAAACATACGATGTAGTATTAATCCATTCTAAAGTAAAAGAACACTCAGATGATCTATCTATCACAATCCCTTACCTGTCTACAATAGAATATCCTAATGGCTTACTGGCAGAAAGATATGCTATTAGGTTAATGGAGCTTTATAATGCAAGGCAAACTATTATACAATGCCAGAAAACTTTATCTGATATTAATGATGGCAAAGATTTACTTGAGATTGTCAGTAACCTTAAGGCCAGCATAGATAAAATATCTATGGATCCTTCTAACAGGCCAGCTACTAACATAGCAGAAGATGCAATAAATGTTTGGGAAAAATATCTTGATGAGAAAGATGGTGTTGAAAACTATATACCTACAGGTTGGCCCAGGTTAGATCGTTATATCACCATGAAGAAAGGACACCATGTGTTGGTAGGTGGCAGAACTGGCATGGGTAAAACATCTTTTGGTTTAAACTTAGCAACTAACATTGCTTTAATGGGTTACAGACCTGTGTTCTTTACAATGGAACAGTCAAAAGAATCTATGGTTGAATGTTACATAGCACAGATAGCAGGTGTATCAAGAAAAGATTTCATGAAAGGCACCCTTAGTGACCATGAAAAAGAAAGAGTAGTTAATACTATAAATACATGGGGAGCTAAAGATATTCTCAACATGGGTATCTACGAAGGCACTTACTCTGTTGAACAAGTTAGACACAAGCTTATAACTGAAATGGCAGAGAACCCTGTTGATGTAGTCTTCATAGATTTCCTACATGCTATGAAACCACCGAGAGGATATAAGAGAGACGGACATGAATGGTTAAGAGAAGCTTCCCAGCAACTTGAAGCATTGGCAATAGAACTCAATGTGCTTATCATTACTATGGTCCAGCTTAACAGAGGGGTAGATAACAGGGAAAATAAAAGACCTGTCTTAATTGACATCAGAGAAGCAGGAGAAGACAATGCAGATATAGTCTTGTTACTTTACAGAGATGAGTATTATAATTTAAACACAGAAGAACCAGGTATAGTAGAAGTAAGTATAGCCAAACAAAGACATGGACCTACTGGTATGGAAAAGTTAATGTTCATTAATTACAGTACTGCTTTTAAAGATATACCAGAAAAAAAAGGTAACCCAAAATATGTTCAGGAATCGAGAGACTATGGGTACAAAGATTAATTCTAAACGTAAGGGAAAGGTTGGCGAAAATGAATTTGCAAAGTGGCTAAGAGAACATGGCTACCTTGCAAGAAGAAGTCAACAGTTTTGTGGGGAGGCAGGTGATGCTGATCTAATAACCAACATAGAAGATTTACATATTGAAGTTAAACGTGTTGAGAAGCTTAACCTTGACAAAG
>PWUP01000163.1 GCA_003562535.1 Gammaproteobacteria bacterium
ACCGGTGACCAAATACCGGCCTTCATCGGTAGAACCGGGCAGTTCAAAGCGATGATGACTGCTGTCGGTTAATATCGCTCCACGGTGGCAAGCTTGGCAGCCGTTATCCACAAAAGCCGCCATGCCGCGTTTTTGTTGTTCACTGAGGGCATTAAGATCGCCTTGCAAATAGCGGTCAAACGGTGAATTGGGCGTGTTCAAGGTCCGTTCGAAGGCCGCAATCGCTAAGGCCACATTATCGGGATTGACGGGGTCTGATTCGTCGGGAAAGGCTTCAGAAAAACGCTCGCGGTATTCAGTGAAGCTGTTGAGCCGGTCAATCGCTGCACTAATATCCATCGCCATTTCAACTGGGGCTTCAATCGGCCCGAGCGCCTGTTCTTCCAGATCGGCAGCCCGTCCATCCCAGAATTGCGCACCCAGGAATCCTGCATTCAATACTGTCGGGGTATTGCGCTCGCCGACTTGACCTTCATGACCAACCGCTCTGGGAATTCTGTCTGTAAAGCCTAGGGCGGGGTTATGACAGGTGGCACAACTGATTACGCCACTGGCGGAAATTCGCGGTTCGAAAAACAGCATTTTGCCCAGTTCAATTTTTTCTGGGGTCATGGAATTGTGAGCTGGAATCGGTGGCATGGCAGGCAACGGTGCAAAATGCGGATGGTTGCGGTAGCGTCCATAGCCATCGTCTGCACTGACTAAACTCGTAACAGCAAAGGCGATTGTGGTGGTGAGCAGAATAAGCAAGGCATTAAAGCGCTTGATGTTCATGAGATAATTTCTCGCTCCATCATTGATAACTCATTAGAATTACACTCAAACGCGCTTTGCCTACCCCTATACGCTCAAATTAAAGTCCAAAAGGAAAAACGCTGTTTGAGCGAATGAGGTTTCACTATACCTGTTTGATGAAGTTATGGCAATTTACAGTCCATGACGGTTAGCCCTGGGTCAATGCTCAAACCCGCGCCACGTCGGCGGCCATGTCTGCATCAACAGTCTCAAAATCACGCATGGCATCCGTGGCAACTCGAAGATCGAGCTAATATTATTTTGTCTCAATACGATTAATAACTTCTTGCGCCAACTCGGCAAAATCCTGTGCCCCGCGACTCTTAGGCGCGTACTGACGGATGGGTTGCCCTGCTGCCATAGCTTCGGCCAGGCGGATATCGGTGCGAATGGGACGTAGCACCCTCGATTCACCAAAATCATGGACAACCTGTCCGGTGACCTTACGGTGTTGGCGCATTTGATTGGCAGCCATAACCGGCAAAAAACCCAGTAATTTCAGATTACGATTCGTTTTGGTCATAACGGGAAACAGCGCCCGCAATAGCTGACGCACCCCTTGAAAAGCCAAGTGATGAGGGACATAGGGTACCAGTACCCGATGAGCCGCTAACAGGGCGTTCATAAACAGGGTATCCAGTGAGGGTGGGGTGTCAATTAAAATAAAATCAAATTTTTGTGATAAATTGTCTTGATGAATGGCGCGTGCTAAACAGCGCAAATCATGCCCGCTTTGACCGTGATCGAAACGGTCATTAGCCGGAGCCAGCCAGAGATTCTCTACCGGAGTGGGGTCTATTGCGGCCTCTAGCGTGGCGGCGGCGGTGACGAACACATCATGGGCGGTGGCTGCGGAGGCGTTGAGGGTGACTCCGAGTCCGACAGCGCAATGGCCTTGCGAGTCGAGATCGATGAGCAATACGCGGTAGCCCAGTGCAGCCAGTTCTGCGGCTAGATTAACGGCAACAGTGGTTTTGCCGGTTCCCCCTTTACGATTGGAAATGGCGATGATGTGCATGGTTAAAACAGCTCGATGGCGGGGCGCTGCTCTTCTTCCAGCGCCTCTGCACCCACAGCGGCGCTGTGGACTTGTCGCTGGCTGTGCATCACATAGTTCAGACCCAACTCGTCAAACTTCTCGCTCAGAGGGCGCCAGTCCGCATGGGTACCGTGACTGACCAACAGTTCTTCAGCGTGACGAGCGAGCACATCCAGTGCCGAACGCACCTGTTCCAGTTGTTGCCGCGAGACATCTTGGTATTGCATTTGCCCAAGGGCACCAACGATATCATTATTGATGCGATCCATGGCGCTACGGGCTTGTTCACTCAAATGCACCAAATAATGCCGCATTTCATCAAGGCTGGAACCGGTTTGACTGAGTTCATTTTTTATGGCGTTCAGTTGCTTGGCTTCGTGGCTTTTGTTTTTTTCGGACACAATGAGGGCAAAATTTTCGCGCACATATTGAGCCACCCCAGAGATGGCCTGATCAATTTGGTGGGTGGCTGTTTCTGTTTGTTGCGATAAATTACGCACTTCAGCCGCAACGACGGCAAAACTGCGTCCCGCTACGCCGGCATGGGCGGCTTCAATAGCGGCGTTCAGGGCCAGTAAATTGGTCTGATGGGCAATGCCGCTGATGGTTTGGCTGATCTCCGTTAAGGCTTCAACCCGCTGGAGTACGTTGCGGATGATTGCTTCATCCCGCGTCATCTGTTGATCACGCAGTTGTTGGAAATCCGTGAAATCACTCAGCGATTGATTGCCTTGATCAACCCGCTGAGCCTGCTGTTCAGCCATGTCTTGAGCTTTAACTTGTTGCTCAGTCAATTCATTAAGCAAGGTCTGGCTTTCACTGTGCACCGCATCCAGCGCTTGTAACAGTTCCAAGGTGCCCGTTTCGGTGGTGCTGGATGCACTGTCGATGTGTGAGCGCAGAAGCTCCGAGAACTTTTGAATTTGCTCACATTCCTCAGTAAACCGTTCGATGGCTGTGTGGTTCTCAGTCCGCACACTGAGCCACTCGCTGTGCAGGGACAGTTCTTGTTGCCAAATAGCAGTGACGTGGTGGATGAAGCCTTGAATGCTGCGGGCGTGTTCGTTGAGCGCGGTATCCTGTGACTCTGGCTGCGCGCTGGCGTCCTCGGTAGCGACGGGAAAGGTTTCAAGGATGGAGCGTAACATCTCTTGGTCATGTTCAATCGCCGCGAGGGCTTCAGCCTGATCGCCCGCGTTGGGCTGGGTGAGCGTGGTCAGTTTGTCACAATACGCACTCCATAACTGCGCCAGTTCAGTCATCTCAGCGCAGTCGCGTGCGGCGGGTTCTAGGGTATTGCTGAGCGCTTCACAACGGGCTTGTAACGTCTGTTCTGTCTGTTCGTAACGGTGTTGTGATCGGCGCACAATCACCGCACTCAGGAAAGCGCTGCCCGCACAGCCCAGCATAAAAGCCAGTGGAATACCTAATACCGTGCCTACAGTCGGTGTGGGACTGAGCAGCCAAATGACTCCACTCAGCAGCACAGCCAGCGCTGCAGCGCCTGCTGTCACGCCTAGCCAAGGACGTTCTACGATTCGGTCTATCAGTAATGGGGCTAAAGGTATTTTAGGCTCATTGAATCGGTGGAGCCTACGACCTACTGCGTCCCAAAATCGCCGATAGCGCAAGGGTTCATGCTCCTGGTAACACTTGTTTAACGACTTTGATCAAATCGGCTCCGGCTACGGGTTTGACCAACCAGCCGGTCGCGCCAAGTTGTTTCGCTTCGTTGCGTTTAGCCGCTTGGCTTTCAGTGGTTAAAGCGAGAATCGGGGTAAAACGCAATACCGTTCGGGCATTTTTGATGAATTCTATACCGTTCATCTTGGGCATATTGATATCGGTGATGATCAGATCCGGTTTTAAGCCACCTTGGATGCGCTCGAACGCTTCTAGTCCGTCTTTAGCGGTTTCAACGGCAAACCCTGCCATTTCTAGGGTTTTTTTGACACTCATCAGCATTACGGTGGAGTCGTCGATAATAAATATGGTTTTGGCCATGGGGTGATTGATTCCTAGTGCCGGTTGAAACTGAATCTAAGCTATGCGCCGCAGAGGGGAGTTTGACTCAGTATGATACTGTTTTTGCCCACACGGCGCAAAGCAATGGCTAGTCGGCTGGCTCACCCAAGGCCGATTTCAGCCATAGGCTGAACTCCGCATCCTCTGGCCAAGCGGCGATGGCAGGATTCACAGCCATCAACACTTGTAAATTGGCGGCATGGAGATGTTGGCACGCCGTTAAATCGACCTCGGCCTTGGGATGACGCTGTAACCAATCCAATAAGCCTTCGGCTTCTTCGACCGTTACGATATCGTTGCAGTACACTCGTTGGTCTTCATAGACTATGCCCATTCAATTAACTCCTTGGGATTGAGTACAATCAACACCGACCCATCACCGAGCAAGGCCGCACCGGCATAACATTTCAGGCGAGCCAACTCACCGGGCAGGGGTTTGAGAATCACATCCATGACCCCGCGAAATTCATCCACCATTAGGGCGACCGGTTGATGATCAATGCGCACCACCAAAGCCGTAAACTCCCCAGCCGAATTAAGCTGAGGCTCGGCGGGGATGGCCAATAACTCATTAATGGCCATTAAGGGGATAATTTTCCCACGGCGGGATAAGGTTTTGCTGCGCTTAATCGTGCGAATATCAGTAACTGGCATGCGGATGGTTTCGACCACTCGATCCATAGGGACGGCAAAATTCTGTCCATCACTGGTGAACACCATCACATGAGTCACGGCCATGGATAAGGGCAGCGATAGCCGTATAGTGGTGCCTTCACCCACTTGGCTGTGCAAGTCAATGCTGCCTCCCACTTTATCAATGGCGGTGCGTACCACATCCATGCCCACGCCTCGGCCAGATAAATCAGTGATTTCGTCTACCGTAGAAAATCGTGCGGCAAAGACCAGTTGCACAGCCTCTTGGTCAGTGATCCGTTCCAATTGGGCTTCATCAAGCACGCCTTTTTCATAGGCTTTACGTTTGATGATGGTGGGATTAATCCCCCCGCCGTCGTCGCTGATTTCGATCATGACCCGATCAGATTCCTGCGAGGCGCGAATCCGCAGTTGGCCGGTGGGGGGTTTGCCACTGGCTTGGCGCACTTCCGGCACTTCTAGACCATGATCGAGGCTGTTACGGACGATATGGATCAGCGGGTCCGCTAGGGCTTCGATGACATTTTTATCCGCTTCGGTGTCCTCACCCTCCAAGACTAATTCGACCTGCTTACCCAGTTTGCGGGAAATATCACGCACTAGACGCGGAAAACGTTGAAATACAAAGGATACCGGCATCATGCGTACTTGCATAATGGAGTCCTGCATTTCCTCGGCAATACGATTGATCACCGCATACTGGGTTTTAATTTCGCGCCCCAACTCACGGGTGCCAAACTCATCTTCGGCGCGTTTGGCCAGGTAGGGTAAGGCGTTTTTAGCCACAATCATCTCGCCGATAAGATTCATCAGGCGATCGATTTTGGTTTGATCAACCTTCAGGACTTTGCCCGATACATTGTCTTCAGCGCGGCGCCCAAATTTAGCCTCCGGTTCCATAGCCGGTGAGCTGCGGCGCTCAAACGCGGGAGCTGGAGCCGTCGCGGGTGGAGTGGCCGCCGCGCTAGTCGGGGCGGGTGCTGTAGTGGCTACGGGCGCCATACCTTCACGCAGCGCGGCCAGCCATTCGGCCAAGGGTTGCGCACTGTTCAGTTCTAAGGCGGCGGCTAGCGCTTCGTCTAATTCAGCCGCAGGTTCACCTAAATTGGCCAGACAGGCCGCAATGGTAGCCGCACAGGCTTGCAGCCGACCAGGCAGTCCGTCGGTACTCTCACTGAGCGCAAGAATTTCTGACTGCACGGCCAGAATCTCAGTGAGCCGCTGTTGGTCGATATCACTGAGTCGTGTCGCCGGTTCCGACTCGGTCACTGCCGTATCCGTGGGGGTGGGAACATGGGTTTGAGCCGCCCAGTCGGTCAACTCAGCGGTCGATGAACTCGTTAATGACGTAATCAACCGCTCGAGCAGGGTGCGCTCCTCAGGCGCAACCTCGATGATGAGTTGCAACCAGCGTAGCGCTGACGACAGCCATAGACCGGGTGCCGACAGTTCCAGCATAACGCGGCTGGCATCGGCGAGTCCCTGCACATCCCCCGCGTGTAATAGTTTGAGGGCCTCATCGACAAAATCCGCATACACCGGTCCGCCATTGCTCTGGCCTTGTGGAATCACCAAGGCAAAGGCTGAGAGCGCCTGAATATGAGCCTGTTCAGGGGTGTAGCGGAAATGCTCATCGACTTCAGAACGGGTGCTAGCGGCCAGTAGGTGGAAATCCAAATTACAGCGATAACAATCCAGTTCTAATAAGGGGGGCCACGGTTCACGAGCCTGTGTATGTCCCCAGACCAGCCCCGGCAGTTGCCGGACTTGATAGAAGGGATCTTCGCCCTTAAAAAAACATTCGGCTTCTGGACGATACGCAATCAAAAATAACTCACTGCCCATCACCGACCTACGAAACGCTTCCATACGAGCGGTTTCGGGAACCGTGCTCAGTTCTGGCAAGGGGATGGTGGTGGGATCAAAGCTCGGCTCATCAGCGTCCGCATCGAGCTCATCAGGGCTAGGAGCGGGAATCAGTTGACGCAGGTTACGCACCAAAACCTCAGCAGGTTCGGTGCGTTCGCTACTGATCTCACCGGTTTGCTCAATATCGCTGAGCAGCACGGCCACAAAGTCGATGGTGGCCAGTAATTGATCGGCGAGTTCTTGGGAATAGCTCAGGCGGGCGTTACGCACCGCGTCCATCAGATCTTCGCCTGCATGCAGGACTCGGGTCATTGCCGGGACATCAAACAAGCCGCTATTGCCTTTCAGGGTATGCACCAGGCGAAACAGCTCATTCATCAGATCATTACTGTCTGGCTCACTTTCCAAGGCAATGAGCTTAGTACCAATCTCATCAAGAAAATCCCGAGATTCTAGGAGAAACTGCGACAGCAGTGGGGTCATTTTCATGCCGTGCCTCCTGCACCCAGCAGCAGGTGCACATAACCGAGTAGCGCATCGGGTTTAATCGGTTTGACCAGATAAAAATTAGCACCCGCTTCCCAAGCTTTTACGCGATCAATGGCCTGCGCTTCAGTAGAAATCATAATGGCCGGAGCTTGACGAATATCCAGTTGGCGCAGCTCACGCAAAAAGCCGTAACCGTCTTGTTTGGGCATATTGACATCGACGAGATACAGATCGAACGGTGTGCTGGCGAGGAGAACTTTCTCTAAGGCTTCAATACCATTAATGGCTTCGTGGACTTCAAAGCCAGCCCCTTCGAGGATTTGACGGTGGTATAACCGTACTGTGGCAGCATCATCGATGACAAAAATACGTTGGGCCATTATCGTTTCTCCGGTTTTTGGTAGACAATGGCTTCAGGGAATTTGCGTACCTTGAACATGGCGCTGATCCGACTCATGGATTCAGAATGGCCGAGACAGATGAACGCCCCGGGGTTGAGCGCGTCAAAAAACACCCCAGCGGCTTGACGGCGTGAAAAATCATCAAAATAAATAAGCAGGTTACGACAAAAAATAACATCGAAGCCTCGGTAAGAGCGGGTATCCGTCGGTTCGTTCAGATTGACCCGAGTGAATTCAACCGCTTGGCGCATATCATCGGAAATTTGATACTCGCCATCGGCGGTAGGCACAAAATGCGTTTGCAGCAGGTCGGGTGGCACATATTGGATGGCACGGGGTGAATACTTACCTTGGCGGGCGCGGTGAATAATATCGGTGTCAATATCTGAGGAGATTAGTTCGACATCCCAGTGATCAATCCCTGACCAATACTCTGTCAGATACAAGGCGATTGAATAGGGTTCCTCGCCTGAGGATGAGGGGATGGACCAGATGCGGATCAACGATCCTGGGGGCTTGGTTTGGGTAAGCTCCGGTAGTATCGATTGCACCAAACATTTGAAATGATATTCTTCACGGAAAAAATACGTCTCGTTGACCGTCATAATATTGGTCAAGGCTTGCAGCTCGGCTCCGCTGGCCTGAAAGCGCATAAACGTAAAATAATGATTAAAACTGGCGTAGCCACTGGCGATCATCCGTTCGACTAGGCGCTTATCCACAAAGTAACGTTTGGAATCCTCGAACAGAATCCCGGTTTTGCGGTAGAAGAATTCCCGAAATCTGCGGAAGTCTTCTTCGGTAATGACGATATCGGTCAAACTCTAGTCCTCGTGAATGCGCTTCAGTGCCAAATCAATGGCAAAGTGGATATAAGGCTCCTCTGGGAAACGCGCTTTGAGCGACTGCAATGCTGAAACCGCAGCCGTTGTACCCACTTCACCCAGTAAATCCACAGCAGTGGCACACACATTCACATGAGTATCGGTGCTAATGACTTGGATTAACCACTGCTCTACGTCAGGATGGCGCAGGGATTCCAAGACATTCACCGCGAAGATGCGCACATCGGGATCGGGGTCAGTCAACACATCGCTCATCAAGGGGGCGACCGCATCGGGTAAATCTTTTAAGGCTTCACTGGCTTCATTGCGTAATGCCGCGTCATCACTGCGCAAACCCGCTAACAGACCCTCAACCGCAACACGGTTACCGATCTGGGTCAAGCTGAGCAATAGGGCTTCGCGGACACTGGCCTCTGGCTCTAGGGTAAGCCGCTCGGCCAGTGCTGAAGCCATCGCCGGGAAGTCCGCTAAATCGCGTGCCGCCCAGCGCCGAGCTGTCGGGTCGGCATCGGTTAAGGCGGCGACCAGACTGTCGGGATCTCGTGCTCGGCTGCGTTCATCCTGTTGAACGATTTTAATTTTCTTGTCCTTTATTATACCCAAGGCTGCGTTCCTCTAAGTCGTGCGCCCAACGTATCATCTGAGCGGCAATTTTGTCGGCAGGTAGGACGATTTTAGCGCCCCCGCGTTCGATCAGTTCTTTAGGCATACCAAAGACTACGGCTGAATCTTCCGATTCGGCAATCGTATAAGCCCCTTGGCGTTTGAGTTCGCTGAACGCCTCGGCACCATCGCCGCCCATACCGGTCAACATCACCGCAATCACATGCTCCGCATTGCAGTGCTCCAGTACCGAACGACCCAGCATCTCCACGGAGGGATGGTATAACAGCTCTCTAGCCGGCGGTTTAGGCAACACCATCAGTTTGCCCACTCGGTTGGCAATGACCGTATCCGCCCCGCCTTTGCCGATGTAGATCTGGCCAGCCGCTAACACCATCGGTTTGTTCACCTCTACGACATTCAGCGCACATTGGGCATTCATGCGTGCGGCGAACGGTGCGGTGAAACTCGCGGGCATGTGTTGCGCGACGATTACCGGTAAAGGAAAATCGGCGTCCAGCTTAGGCAAGATGTCCTCTAGGGTGGACGGACCGCCGGTCGAGACTCCGATCAACACCACCCCGAAAATCTCGCGGTTCACGCTACTGCGGCGCACGATCAACGGTTTGCTCAAACGCTGGATGCGCTCTTGACGCAACTGATGGGTCAGGCGTTGCGCGTTATGACGTTTCAGCGCAACCCCTGAGGCCACCGTCACTTTTTCAATTAACTCATGGCGAATCCGTTCGATGGACAGTGAAATCGTGCCATCGGGTTTGGTGACAAAATCCACCGCCCCCAAGGCCAAGGCTTCGAAGGTGGCTAAAGCACCGCGTTCGGTCAGCGACGACACCATCACCACAGGCAGGGGACGGCTAGCCATAATATGCGCCAACGCCGTAATGCCATCCATGACCGGCATATTGATGTCTAGGGTCATGACATCGGGTTGCCAAGCCAAGTTTTCATCAATGGCTTGCTGTCCATCGCGGGCAATACGCACTTCAAACCCTTTGTCCTGGGTGAATATCTGTAGCAAGTGACGGCGCATAAGCGCCGAATCATCGACAATGAGCAGTCGAATAGCCACACAACATTCCTCACAGTAATCGACTAACAGCCAATCAACTAAGTGCTTAACGCAGCCATTTCAGAGCGGTCAGCGTCACTGACCAAATAATTAGGATCGACGAGTTGAATCATGCGTTGATCAAGATTGGCCACGCGACCCAATAAATTGGCTTGTTCGCCCGATAATTTGGGTGCCGATTCAATGGCTGATTTGGGTATTTTCAGCACTTCAGTCACGGCATCAACGATAAACCCTGTGCGTACCCCAGACAGCAGAAAGACCATAATGCGCTGGCGGTCGTTACGCTCAATGGGCGGTAAGTCCAGCCGCTTTCTTTGGTCGATAACCGGCAATACGGAACCGCGCAGATTGATGACCCCCTCGACAAAAGCCGGGGCTTTTGGGACGTGCGTCAGTTGTTCAGGTACTCGGACAATTTCTTGTACCGAATGAATCAACGCCCCAAATTCTCCCTCCGCAAGCCGGAAGACCACCACTTGTTCTTCATCATCATTCTGCGAGTCATCATCGCTAGCGGTTGTGTGCGAATCATCAGTCATACCGTCCACCGTTTTTAATGCTTGCTGTAAGTTAGGATCATGCAGCAGATTATCGGCTGAAATAATCGACACCAGGCGCCGACCTTCGTCAAGGCGGCAGATTTGATGAATATCAGCCAACTCCCCCTCACGGGCGAGCAAAGGCGGCATGGCATCCACACTGTCTTTAGGAACACGTAACACTTCAGAAACGCTGTCGGTGACCAGCCCAACGGCCATATTGGCCAAGGCGACGACGACCACGCGACTGCGTTCATCCAGCGCTCGGGTCGGCAGCCCAAATAAACTGCGCAGCGATAGCAGAGGGAGTAGGCGCTGACGCAAGGTCATTAAACCGAGCACATGTGTGGGTGAATTAGGTACTTGTACTACGGTTTCCGGCACCTGGACAATTTCTTGTACCCGAGCAATATCGATGGCGTATTCCTGACCCTCGACCGAGAAGCTGACCAGTTGCAGTTGATCGCTGGCCTCAGCGCTGTCATCGGTTTCGCTCTGTGTTTGGGTTAACCCAGCGATTTGGCCGGATTGCGCCAGTGCAGCAATTTCGGCAAACTCCTTAGCGATTAGACAATGGAAATCCAACACCATAATCATTTTAAAACCGCTGACATCTTTCAGAATGCCTGTCAGCAAATCGCTATCGACCGCACTGCGAATGCCCTCAACCCCTTCGAGCTGATTGCGCTCGACATTGATCACGCTGGTGACTCGATCCACCACAAATCCCAGAGGCTGACCGATATCAATCACCACGGCTCGGGTTGAATCATCATGAGTGTGTTCGGGAAACCCGAAAATACGGCGCAGCGCAACAATCGGCAGCACCTTGCCGCGCAGGTTGGACAAGCCGTCTAAACAGGCGGGAGCCAAGGGGACTCGGACAATATCCGGCACCCGGATAATTTCTTGTACTGGGGTGAGATCAACGGCAAACACCTCGCCGTTGACCAAGAAGGTCACAAACTGCAAGGTATCTCCCACCGCATCGTGGGTATCGCCCTCATGGGCGGGATGAAGCGCCTCTGTGGTCATAACAGCCCCCGTTACATGCTTTGCAATTCATCGGCGAGCGAGGCAATTTCTTCGATGGCGGCAGCGAGTTCTTCAGCACCCGCCGATTGTTGTTCAGCCGCTCCCGAGGCTTCAGCCGTGGCTTTCTCGGCCTCCTGTGAGGCGGCAGAAATTTGTTCGATGCCTTTTTTGACTTGGGTAATCGCGACGGCGATTTCATTAGCAGCGGCCAAAATATCTTGAGCGCTCTCATCGACGACGCCAATATCGGTCTCAATTAAATCGAGATTAGCCGTTGAGGTTTTAGCTTGTTCGACTTCTGTGAGGGCTTCCTTGACGATTTCATCCAAATCGGTGCTGACGGCAGTAATTTGATCTTGAACCGCTTTAACCAAGTCTTTAATCCGATCAGCATTTTCAGCGGAGTCACGCGCCAGATTGCGGATATCGGTCGAGACCACCACAAAGCCTTTGCCAAACTCCCCGGCTCGCGCCGCTTCGATGGAGCCGTTCACCGCCAGCATATTGGTTTGGATGGATACGGTGGTGATGGCCTCAACGATTTTATCAATACGTCGAGAGACTTGCTCGATATCGCGGACTTGTTTAATACTGGCCTGAGTTGCGGTCACTGAGTCACTGATGCCTTGAATCAGTTTTTCTACTGCCGTCTTATTGGTGGTTAACAGCGTCTGCATTGCTTTAATGCGTTCGGCACTGTCCTTAGTGCGGGTTTGTGAGACGTCGAGGCCGGTTTCAATTTGGTTGACGGCGGCTGAGCACTCTTCGGTAGCCGAGGCTGCGGTTTGTGCGCCTTTACGAATTTCCTCGATTGCTGTCATGATTTGGTTCGAGGAGCGGTTAATTTCCTGAACCGCTGAGGAGAGTTCTTCAGCACTAGAGGCGACATCCTCAGCACTTTTAGTAATATCGGTAGAGTTTTTCAGATCTTCAGCAATTTCGGACAGGCTTTGTGCCGTTTGCTCGCACTCGGCCAATGCGGCTGATTGCTCATTGACCGTTTTAGCCGACTCTTCAGTAGCGGCCGATTGTTGTTCGGCGGCGGCTGCAATGTTTTCCGAGCCTTTCAGTGCCTGTTGGGCGGCTTCAGAGGACTGTTGAGCACCGGCGGCAATGTCTTGAGCCCCTTGCATGATTGCGGCCATATCCAGGCGAACTTGTTCAAGCTGTTCGACAATGGTCTGGCCTTTTTCCGCTTCCTGTTCAACCGTGTTAGCCGCTGTATTGACTCCTTCGGCGATGGTTTTAACTTCACGTTGAATTTGGCCGACCAAATCTTGAATTTGCGTAGCACTTTTTTCTGAGGTTTCGGCTAAGGTGCGCACTTCATCCGCAACCACCGCGAATCCCTTACCGTGTTTGCCCGCACGCGCGGCTTCAATCGCGGCATTCAGGGCGAGCAAATTGGTTTGATCAGCAATGCGCACCACCGCTTTAACAATTTCTCCGATATTAGCCGCCTGTTTTTCCAGCTCGGCCACCATCTTGGCTGAATCCGCCTGACGGCGAGCGGCCACATTGATATTGGTGACTAATTTACCAATGCCCGTGCCAGTGACTTGAGTGAGCTGTTGAATATTCTCGGTTTTGGTTTGGCTAATATTGGCGCTTTTCAGTTGGCGTTCTATCGCACCGGTGACTTGCTTAAAAGCAATTAATGATTCCTGAGCGGCACCAGAACTTTGTTCTGCACCAGTGGCAATTTGGTCACTGGCGCGTTTTAATTCTTCGGCTGCAGAAGCGGCCTCATTGATGCCGGATGCCAATTGGCCGCTGCGATGCGTTCAGCCGCCTGCTGTTGCTTGGCGAGGGTACGGGCTTTTTTGCGCTGGGCTTCAGCGTCGCGAGCGGTGCTGGCTGTTGTGGTTGGTCTGCCCGCTGTGGCAGCATTGGGTGCGCTAACCTTTTTAATGAGGGCCATGTCTGATGCTCCTGAAAATATTATGATATTCTTTTGGCTTGGATGGCTGCTCACAGCGACATCCGCAGATGCTGCCGCGCAGTCTAGAAATGCAGATATAAAACGTTGATTATTTTAATCATGTTCTGTCTAAAGCATTCAACAGCCGAAATGTATGCAGTACACAGGACATTACCGTGTAGATTACAAAACCGGCCTAGAGGTGTCAACCTTGCTTACCACCTGAACCAGACTATCGGTCGTAGTCCTTATCATAAGCTGAATCTATCCATTCCCAGACCGTGCCGTGATGCCGTCCAAATCGGTCAACGCTTGGCGCCCAACGCTGCACGAGCCCCCCTGTCGATCTCCGCAGGGTGCACTATTAAACGCTGCGAGGGGGTGCATACCAATAGCGTCCGGCACACTTATTGTGTGGATAAGATCAATATTATTCGGCATAGCAATGGTTTTTAGTTTTGGGGTATAATTTTCCAATTTGCAATTAAGTGGTTATTTGAAATCCTACTTCACTGTCTGCCTTGAAGCTCGAGTTCAATCCAGCGACGACTGGGGGTAGAGGAAGCGAG
>PWUP01000203.1 GCA_003562535.1 Gammaproteobacteria bacterium
GGCCATCGTCTATCCGTTAAGTTGGGCATAAAAAAACCCGGAACCGCCTGTGAAGCGACCCGGGTTGTGCTGGTTATCTCGATTCAGAACAAGGGCACCTCACACCGTGGCAAACACGATGCTGATCGAACCGATTATAATTCGCGAGGCGCAGGACAACATGAATCTCTAGTGATTGCAGATGATAGACGCAGAATGTACACCGTGCAGTGGTGTAGCGTCAACTTGCCTCTAAACCCATTCGATATCTTACTGTATATAGCCATTCAAGCGGATTACCGGTTGCAAACCTCTGCTAAATTCAGAGCGGTAGGTCGGGCAAAAGCGCAGCCTTTGCAGAATCAGGTGACTCAGACGCAGATCATCACCCGCCTCAAAGAACAATACGGCGACCGACAAACCGTCAGCCGTTATGCACGCTTTGTGATCCGTTCCCTAGTGGCCTGGGGGGTACTCAAGGATGCGGCAACCACAGGGTGTTATGAGAAAGCGGCTCCGGTGAGCATTACCGACAGCCGCTTGGTCAGCCTGCTGTTGGAGTCCGTGCTGCTCGCTACTGTTTTTTGCTCCCGAGGCCAGAACCACCTTAAGATTGCTTTTGAACCATCCGGCCTGTTTCCCATTCCAGTTGCCGCCCATGAGCGGCGACTCAGTAGCCCAGTATAATCGCCGCATCGAGGTGGTGCGCTTGGGGTTCGATGAGGAGGTGCTACAGTTGCGGTAAATGCAGGCTATGCCGTACTGTGGTCGCGTGTGGGCATCAGACTATTGAATTTCTTCCCGTAATTCAGTCATAAACCGGCGCATATCCAAGGTTTCCTTAAATTCCATCAGACCGGTGGATAAGTCACGCAGTTGCTCTAAGCGCTGCGCGTCGTCCAGATCAGCGCCACGAAAATCTTGCCAGGTGCTGATAAACTCTCGCAAGGTGTTTTCGCGTGAAACGGTGCCTTGAGTCGTTGTGGACACGTCAGCACCCAAAATACGATCAGCAGCACTTGCAAAAGCCTGCGCAGCACCCAGACCAAGATCGGCAAAGCTGGCACCGGCTTCATTGAGCATAGTCAACGCTAAACTTTGCCCGCCAAACTCGCTGCTCAGGGACTGGAAATTGCCTAGGAGCGTTGTAAAAAATTGCGACTGATCATCGGCAAATGCAGCCGTACCCATTTGGATCATATTATCCAGCGACTCGCGATCAAATTCTCCGGCAGCCGTCGCCATGTAGTCACGCAAGCCTTGCAAGGCGGCACTGTCTCCTGAAGCCTGCACTTGCTCGTACAGCGCATTCATTTCTTGAGCTCGTGCAGAGATTTGAGTCATAGTGGTTTGTGCGGCAGATTCAGCGCGGACTAAGTCGTCTAAACCACTGCCTGCACCACTGCGGGTAGTGTTTTGGGCACCCAGTGGGTTCATTAACTGGGCGATATCTGGAACCAGTGCTGGGTCAACGTTCATTAGTTTTCTCCTGCTTGCCTATAACACACTATTAGACAGGGCGGCGGAAAAAATGATCAATGACCAGACTTACTACGGATGATTACGCCCCCCTTACCATTCAGTATAGTCCTAAACAGGAGCGTTGTCTTTATGATTAACTTTGGCGCTTTTTACAGTTGGCCTCATCCCCACCGCACATTTCGCATTGATAATCTTTTTGTCCTAACGCTTTACCAACACCGCCACACGATCCTTTTATAGGCGGGCGGCCAAAAATCACCCCCACCGACATAGCCAACACCACCAACAGCATAAACACCAACGTCACCAATAGCGTACCCATCACTCACCTCGTCATTTAATTGAAAACCTACCGATAAGGAGTAAACGCACTGGAATAAGTTTCCTTAAATTCTTGCGCTTGTCGTTCAATCAACACTACCGCGTGATTCTCTTGCTCAGCCAAAGCTAACGCCGCCTCAGTCCCCATAACCATCATCGCCGTAGCTAAGGCATCCGCTTCAGCAGCGGTATCGGCAATAACCGTCACCGAAGCCAGTGAGTGATTCACAGGATAGCCCGTCGTCGGGTCAATAATGTGTGAACGTCGCTGACCATTATCTTGGCGATAATTGCGATAATCTCCCGAGGTGACCAACGCGACATTGCTGATCGGCACGACCCGTTGAATCCCCTGACGTTCTGCGCTCGGTATCTCAATGGCAATGCGCCAAGGTTCGCCATCGGGGTTAACCCCTCGAGCCAGCAAATCGCCCCCGATATTGATCAGATAATGGCTTACCCCGTGCTGATCAAACAACTGGCCCAGCCAATCGACGCCATACCCCTTGGCTATTCCAGACAGATCGACAAAGATATCCGACTGTTTACGAGCGCGTTGCTCCTCCAGTTCGAGCTGCTGATAACCGACCCGTTGTTGGACTGCCGCAATCGCCTCCGCCGTAGGTAATTCACCGTCGGGATCGGGTCCGAACCCCCACAGGTTCACCAAGGGGCCCACTGTGACATCAAAAGCCCCTTGGGTTAATCCACTGATCTGCTGACTGAGCTGCAAAATGTCATAAAGCGGCGCGGACAGCGGCTGCCATACCCCGACTTCGGCGGCATTAAGCTGCATCAATTCCGAGTCGGGAATATACGTGGACATGATCTGATTGATCTGGGCTAATTCAGCCTCAATCGCGGCTTGCATGGCTGCGTCGCTGAACTCAAACGACTGACCGGCCTCAGCAACTAGGGTGATGGTGTAATACGTACCCATAGTCGAGCCGGAGAAACGCCGCACATCCGGCTGATCTGACGGCTGACCACAGGCGGCTAACAGCAGACCGAGCAGACCGCACACGACAGCCCGGACTATCCAGCGGCTGGAGGATCTGAACTTTGGTCGTAGGTCGGGCAAAAGCGTAGCGTTGCCCGACATCATAGGTTGGCCGGCGGGCTGTCGGGCACGTCCTGTGCCCGACCTACACGGTATCAACAGCAATCGGGGCATCAGCGCAAACGACGCTCATTAACCGCCAAAATCGTCCAGCATGATGTTTTCATCTTCGACACCGAGGTCTTGGAGCATTTTCACCACGGCGACATTCATCATTGGCGGGCCGCATAGATAATACTCACAATCTTCCGGAGCAGGATGATCTTTCAGGTAATGCTCGTAGAGCACGTTATGGATAAACCCCGTGTAGCCTGTCCAGTTATCCTCGGGCTGAGGATCTGACATGGCGACAAACCATTTGAAGTTGTCGTTCTCCTCTGCCAGCTTGTCGTACTCTTCTTTGTAGAACAGTTCACGCAACGACCGCGCACCGTACCAGAAGGTCATTTTGCGGTGCGTATGGATACGCCCGAGCTGGTCGAAGATGTGTGAACGCATCGGTGCCATGCCCGCGCCCCCCCCGATAAAGACCATTTCGGCGTCGGTGTCTTTGGCGAAAAATTCGCCGAACGGGCCGTACACGGTGATTTTGTCGCCCGGTTTCAGACTGAATGTGTAAGAGGACATAATGCCCGGCGGAATCCCCTTAGATCCGGGCGGCGGGGTGGCAATGCGGATATTAAACTTAACCAACCCCTTTTCTAAGGGATAGTTCGCCATCGAGTAGGCGCGAATCACTGGCTCGTTGACTTTCGATTCCAGCTCAAATAAGTTGAAGCGTTCCCAGTCACCGCGAAACTCTTCTTCGATATCGAAATCCGCGTATTTCACATGGTGCGGGGGGCATTCCAACTGCACATAGCCACCAGCGCGGAAATCAAC
>PWUP01000353.1 GCA_003562535.1 Gammaproteobacteria bacterium
ACCACCCCGGCGCTACGCGCCACCCCTCCAAAGGAGGGGAATTTTTAGCCGTTGAGTAGGCACTGTGAAGTTGATTTGATCAGTGCCGATTACTCGCCCTTACTGGTTAAGGCCTTTAATCATAGTTTATGCCAAGGCGCAGTATAGACACGGATAAGCGTCATCCCTACCGTCATTCCGCCATGGACTGGCGGAATCCAGTGCCAAGGATGGCTGCTTGGGAGTGAGTAGCGGCATCAGAGTTCCATTCGGCCACCGTTGCCAGCCGGACATTCACCTCCCTGTGACTGGATTCCGCCAATCCCTGGCGGAATGACGAGGTTACGGCGTTACGGTAACAGCGCTATGCCGTCCAGACCCGCGGTTTCGGGCAACCCAAACATCAGATTCATATTATGTACCGCCTGACCGGCCGCGCCTTTGACCAAATTATCAATCACCGCCAACACCACCAGCACAGAGCCTTGCTGCGGTCGTTGTACGGCAATGCGGCACTGATTAGCACCACGCACGCTGCGGGTTTCGGGTAACATCCCGGCAGGCAATACATCAACACAGGGCTCTTGACGGTAACAGTCTGCAAAAATAGCTTGGAAATCAGCCGTTGAATCTCTGATCGGGGCGTACAGCGTAACGTGAATACCGCGAATCATCGGCACCAAGTGGGGGACAAACGTCAGACCGATGGCTTGGCCGGTGGCCTGCTGTAAACCTTGGCAAATTTCTGGCAGGTGACGATGCCCCGACACATTATAGGCGCGGAAATTCTCGCCGGCCTCAGCCAATAAAATCCCTAAATTGGCTGTGCGACCTGCACCACTGACGCCGGATTTACAATCGGCAATCAGCCCATCGGTAGCGATTGCCCCAGCGTGCAACAGCGGGTAAAACCCTAATTGCACAGCGGTTGCATAACAGCCCGGGTTAGCCACCAATTGGGCACCACGAATCGCCTCGCGGTTAAATTCTGGTAAACCGTAAACGGCTTGGCTTAATAGCTCTGGACAGGCGTGTTCCAAGGCATACCACTGCTGCCATGTGGCAGGGTCACGCAAACGGAAATCCGCGGCCAAATCGACCACCCGCACTCCGGCAGCGAGCAGCGCCGGTACCTGCTGCATAGCGGTACCATTAGGGGTGGCGTAAAATACCACATCGCACTCGCGTAAATTCGCCACACTGGGTTCGATAAACGCCAGATCAACCCGGTGGCGTAGGTTGGGAAACAGTTCCGCCACTGGCCGACCGGCCTCACTGCGTGACGTAATGGCGTGCAGTTCAACTTGGGGGTGTTGTGCCAGCAGGCGGAGCAGTTCGACCCCAGTGTAACCGGTGCCGCCGACAATACCGACTTTGATAGTATTGGTCATAATTGACCCACCGTTGTGAATTTATTGACAAAAGAGAGTAAAAAGATGCCTGTACGACCCCTAGCGATGGCCCTGGTAGTGCTTGGCGGTGCCCTAGTGATCAGCGCCCTATTATTGCAGAATACCGATAAGGTTCCAGCACTCAGCGTCACGACCTTAGACGGCCAATCCATCGCACTGGCTGACCGCCAAGGCCGACCCTTAGTCGTGCATTTTTGGTCAACGACCTGTGTACCGTGTATTGTCAAAATACCCGATCTGGTCGCATTCTATCACCGCATACCGCCACACACTATAGAGTTTGTCGCAGTGGCCATGCCCTATGATGACCCCGAGCGCGTGGTGACGCTGCAACAGCAGCGCGAGCTTCCTTATCCCATTGCTTTAGATCGTGATGGGGCGCTGACTGCCGCGCTGGGCGAGGTGCGCTTTACCCCCACCACTGTATTGATCAGCCCCGATGGGCGCATCGTGAACACATGGCTAGGCACAGTGAATTTCCAAGCCCTGGAGCAGGACTTGGAAAATCTGGCCACTGCGGCAGCGCTTTAGGACAGTTGATCGGGTTCCGCGACGCTGCGGAAGGTGCGGTAGTGACGCAACACCCGATCCGCATAGGGCGCATTGGGGATGTGCAGGCTGCCATTGTAACGCAGCAAGGCACGGCGCAGATCACCTCGGCTAAGCTGTAAATACTCGTGCAGAATCAAGGTGCCGGTGGTGATGTTTTTGCGCGTATCAAACAGCGCATCCACCCCGCCGATTTCGCGGATTTTTTCCGGGTGCGCTCTAGGCAGCACCTGCATGAGACCTAAAGCACCGGCATGGCTGACGGCATTGTCACGAAATGAGGACTCCACAGCCATGATGGCAAGCAGTAGCTCAGGTGATAAATCATACTTACGGGCGTTCAGCATGGCTTCAGTGACAATTTCAACCACCACCTCTTGAGGCACACGATAGGTGCGGTGAATATGATCCACTAGACGGTTCAAGCGTTGGGCTTGTTGCTGAACGGAATGGTTGGTGGCCGTCTCACCGTTCATCCATTGGGCGGCGTCATCATAGATTGGTACAGCCGCCGCCGAATGTACCCCCATCACCAAACAAGTTGCGACAATAAAACTCAATAACTTGCTTTGTATCTTAATCATCGTGTGTTTCCTATTATTAGGACCCTATCGCGGAGCATCCACAATCAACAGGTCCACACAGTTAAAAGATGCTGCACTATAACCCAAGATTTTTTAAAAGCAAAGCAAAAAAGCTAAAAATGTTGTTATTTAGTCACCCTAGATGCATAAATACAACATTGTTGATCAAATGGTTATGGGGAGTTTGCAAGAATATTAAAATTTATATCGTCACCACTTAAAAGGGGTCTGACCCTTTGCCCCTCACAGAATATAATTCACCAGCTCGTAAGCACCGAATGTCGCGGCAAGACAACTGAACAGCGACAGCAGGATATAAAGCCCCGCCCAACCTTTACGACCTTCACGCCATAAATTAAAGGTTTCCAGACTGAACGACGAAACTGTGGTGTAACCACCGAGCAGCCCCATCACCAGCCACGCCCCCACCGCTGGGGATGCGGTGGGGTTTGCCAGCCACACAGCCGCCAGCGCCCCCACCAGTCCGCAACCGCTGAGATTCACAACCAGTGTCCCCCAAGGAAAATCGCCGCCGAGGCGGCGATTGATCACTTGGGATAGCCAAAAACGGGCCATGCCACCCAGCGCTCCCCCTACGCCGATGGCTAGAATGGGCGCTAACATGGCAGGCCGTGATGACTGAACCTACCAAGGGGTTCGAGTTGCTTGAAAATCATCCCAGCCGGCATTGAACTGCTGTTGCAACTGATAGCGTTCACAGGATCGCCAACCCATGACCCCATCAGCATAACGCTGCATCTCGCTGTTATCCGTGCCTTCCAGCAATTGACTCAACAGCGATTGCGTGACCTCAGCGTCATTAATCACCCCCAGTAAGTCTTGGAGACTTTTCAGGTGATCAATAAAGTCATCCACGCCGCTGAACAAGGGCGTATAGAACTCAGCCGCGTAACGCAGTTTTTTACACTCAATCCGTAATTCATGCAATTGCTCGGCGGAATGGCTGTCTGCGCCGACGCCCTGTGCCATGACTTTCTGGTGTTGCTTAGCGAGTCGCTTACGAGCAAATTTACGGACTTTTCGGGACAGATTCTTTTGATTTTTCTCGCTTAATGGGCCTTGCTGCCAACCTTCCGTTTCCAGCCATTGGCGAAAATCACGCTTAAAATTCGCATAACGCTCCCCGTCTAGCATTTCGCGCACTGTGACATACGCCTCAGCGCGAAGCTGTTCGGC
>PWUP01000038.1 GCA_003562535.1 Gammaproteobacteria bacterium
GTTGGAGTATTACGAGTACGATCCGGAAAGCAATCGCTTCGAACTGAAGTCGCTCCTGGACGACCGGAAGGTCCTCGACGAGGACTTTCGCAGCGACGACAATCCGGGGTAGCTGCCCGCACCCGCTGCCCAGGACAACTGGGGTTTTCCGGAATTGCAGAGGTCGTTCGTCGGTGTTTTGTCGGGGCGGTGTCGATCGCCAGCTTCTGAGGTGCCGAGAACATTGAGTATGCCCGAGATTACTGCGAAGAAGTCACTTGCTCGGTACCGGTGATCTGCAGCGTCCCCAGGCGATAGCGAAGGCGCCCATCGCCGTCCGCCAACGGCAGTGCCAGGTGAGGGGTGCCATCGCGCGAACCGACGGACACGAACACCTCGCACAGTCCCGCACCGACCTGGCTGGGGACGACGTAGTGGGCGGTGTGCTGGATCTGGGAAGCTTCTCCCGGGGGTCCTACCGGCAGGTCGCGTACGTTCAACGTATCTGCGGTGAGCACGGCGACGATCGCACCCTCGCGTTTGAGCGTCAACGCTGGAAAACCTCCGGGAAGGCAGGGCGCGACGCCTGCATTCCGCCACGTCCAGGTCAGCTTGAAGGGGACGCCCGTCCGCACCGTTGCCGGCCAGGCGGCTTCCGTCAGTTGCAGTCGGTACCCCAGGCGCCGATTCATGCGGGGAATGATCTCCCTGTGATCGCCCCAGATCTGGTAGGGGTCGCCGTGGATGGAGACGTAGCTGGCGCGGTAGGCTTCGATGGCGCGGAAGTAGTCGGTTCCATCCCCCCAGTCGTTCGCCGAGTAGTGGCCGCTCTCGATAATCACCGGCCGGTCGCGCCAGAACGGTTCTGCCATCCAATCCGAGTCGAAGGTGAAGCCCTGGCGCCAGAGGATGCTGTCGTCGCGCATGGTAGCTCCCCGCAGACGCGCGTAGTCCAAGGCTTCATTGCCCAGGCGGGCTTCCCAGCATCCGGCCAGAAGGGAATCCGGACCGTCAGAGAGATGGCAGAAGGGTGTGACGTACCCCGGCAAAGGTCTTGTGGTCTGGTACGTCACTTCCAGGAGCCAATCATCGCCTCGGCGAAAGAAGCGGCCCGGCTGAAGGGTCACGTCGTATTCATCCTCGGATCCATGTTGATCCGATGCCGGAGCACGGGTGGCCGGCACAAAGGCGACCGTATCGTCGCCGCCCAGAGTGACGGATCCCAGCAGCACGCGACGATCCGGCAGTCCTCCGGCGGGAAGGAGACGTCCATGAGGAAGCTGATGCCCCCTCCCACCGGGAATCCACAGGCCCGCTTTCACCTGCAGCTCCCGGCCCCGGTGCTCCCCGGGCACCTCGATGCGAAACGCCACCGGATAGCTCCCCGGATGCTCCCAGGTGCGAGCAGGGCGCCAGTCGTCCATGCCCACCAGCAGCGTTTCCTGGAAGTGCTTGAAGTGCAGGTCCACGTGCCGCTGGTACGTGCTCAGCGGATATGACCTGGTAACCGGATTGCCTTCTCCCCACACCCCCAACGAACCGATATCCACGAACGCCACGTGAGGCGATCCGTCATAGCGCGCCGCGGCAGCTTCCAGGAACCGATCGAGCTTCTCTAGGAAGACCGGGTCGTCGTAGTCGGGTTCCCAGCAGGCTCGGGGGTGGCATTCCGGTCCCTCTACGGTGCCTTGGCCATAGACCCACCAGGTGCCTTGAGCACCGGCCTCCTTGACCCAGGCGGGGGTTGCGAAGGGAATCTCGGTTTCGAAGCAGGTGAAGCGGAAGGCGATCTGCCGTCCTGCATCGATGTAGCGCTGCGCGACGCTGTCGACGATCGACCACTGGAATGTCGCCTCCTCCGGCTGCAGATAGGACCAGGCCAGGCGCAGGTAGGCCACGCTCAGCCCGGGAAAGTCCTCGCCTGCGTAATGGTCGCCCAAGGGCGGACCGTACCCGCGTATGGAATTGTCATAGTGGTGGAAGACCCAGCCCATGCCGGGGTTCAGCAACGCCTCGCCGGTATCCTCGGGCCGGACGACGATTCGTGGTGGCTCGCCGGCCTCTCCTCTCGTCCCGGGTGCCGCAACCCATAGCAGGCAGAACCATGGAGCCAGCATCCAGAACCACCTCTTCGAAACGTGGTTGGGACGTCTTCTGCGGGCAGGCCGCGGCCTGCTTGCCCGGTAGGCCCACGCGGAACACCGTGCCACCGCGGCCAGATACCGTTCGGCCCCCGTCGACCGATGTTCGTCCCTCCACAACCCATGGCAGTTCCCACTCCACCTGGTTGCATCCATAGCCGCTTCCATTCAGTGTTTCTTCTTCGAGTTCCCCCTCCGCTGAGATTGTGGCGCAGCGTGTGAAGGGTGTCAATCAACGGCCGTTCGCCCTTCAATCGATCACGGCCGCCGCGGTCCCCGAAACGGAGGCGTCGTCAGGCGCCACGATGCCTCCCTCGCTCCCCTCGCTGATCATGTTATCCCGCAGCACGGCGCCGCGAACGCCGTCGCGGACCTCGATGGCCGTGCGCATGCGGGGTTCCGCCGCACGGTCGAGTACCTGGTTGGCCGTGATCAGCGCGTTGCGGCCCCCCTCAACGTAGATGCCCCGGTAGCGCGGCTCGAAGATCTGGTTGTTGGCCACGAGGGTCTCCTCGCAGCCGAAGAGCTCCACGGCGCCGCCCGCCTCCGGCGACCCGGTGCCCGCATCGGTGATCACGTTGCCCGTGAGCACCACCCCACGCGTCTCCCGCAGCGTGATGCCGTTGCGGAAATCGCGGCCGAAGCCGTGGCTCTGCTCGAAGGCGTTGGAGCTTATCACGATGTTGCGGCTGGCTTCCACGAGAATCGTCTGCTGCCGAGCCGTGTAGACGTGGTTGCCGGTGATGGTGATCCCCTCGGCGTTGATGAGGTGGATGTTCACTTCCTGGTTGCCGATGAGGTTGCCGCTGATGGTCCACATACCCACCGCGCCCCGTCCCACGGGCGGCTGCGGGCCCACGAAGCGGACGTTGGCGCCGTTGGGGCTGGGAACGGCCTGGATCGTGTTGCTGGCGATGGTCCCCTCCCGCACCGTGCCTTCGCGGGAGTCGATCCAGACGTCGGCCGATTCCTCGGCCTCCTGGTCGTAGTTGTACTCGATGTCGTTGCCCGTGATCTGCAGGTTGCGGATCTCGCTCCCCACGACCTTGATGCCCCCACCCTTGCAATAGCTGATGTGCGAGCCGGTGACATTCACCTGGTGGAGGTTGACGTGGTCGAAGTAGATCCCCACGCCGCGGCAGTTGTAGACGTGCAGGCTGTCGGCGATGAAATTGCGGTTGCGCTCCGTGAGGTGGATGCCGTGCCGGACCTCGCGGATGAGTACGCCCTGGACGATGGCCTGCATGGTCCCGGTGAAGGCCAGCCCGTCGGCCTCGGGGTGGCTGCCCAGGATCTCGAGGTTGCGGACCTGCGGCATCCGCTCCCGCTGCCAAACCGACGCTTCGAACGACGCCGGGCCGGCGGTGCCGGCGTGGTGGCCGACGAAGCGGAACGCCGGTCCGGGCCCGGCAATGACGACCCGGCCCGTGCCGCCGCTGCCGTCGAGGCCGATGCGACCCGTCTGGGCCAGGTCGATCTCGATGGTCTCCGAGATGCGGTAATCGCCTCGCGGAAAGACGATCAAGCCCGTCTCGCTCCCGGCGATGGCCTCGCGGATGGCGGTGGTGTCGTCGGTCTCTCCGTCGCCCGCGGCGCCGA
>PWUP01000059.1 GCA_003562535.1 Gammaproteobacteria bacterium
ATTCAGAACGAAACGGACCAATTTGCTTAGGCGGAAAATTCACGACTCCCAGCACTTGACGGCCAATCAGTTGTTCTGGGTTATAGTATGTGGTGATTTGTGCCGAAGATTTACGCTCGCCAATTTCAGGACCGAAATCCACCCACAGTTTATACGCCGGTTGACGGGCTTCAGGAAAGGTTTCTACCCGCAACACCGTACCAATGCGCAGTTCAACGCGCATGAAGTCATTCCAATCAATTGTTTCCATAGTGAGTACCTGTGTTGTTCGCTAGTGTGTTCAGTGACTGCCAAAATAGTAGAAGCGATTTTTCCCAGCCTGTTTGGCCTGATACATGGCCTGATCCGCTTGGCTAAGCAGTTGTTCGCTATTGATATCCTGCGTTTGAGGATAGAATGTGATACCAAGGCTGGCTGAAACCTGTAAAGCCTGCTGATTGAACCAGACGGGTTCATTGGCCATTGCCAGTATCCGCTGGAACAATAACAGTATTTCTTGATCCTCTTCGACATTGAGCAAAATCAATGCGAACTCATCACCTCCCAAGCGCGCTAGGGTATCGCCCTGACGAATCGCTCCCTGAATGCGTTGCGCCACGGTAACCAACAGTTGGTCACCTGCCGCATGGCCAAAGGTATCGTTCACCGCTTTAAAGCCGTCCAAGTCAAGATAAGCCAACACCAAGCGGTGTTGACTGCGTTTGGCCTGAGCCATAGCGGTGTTCAGCCGGTCAGCAAACAGGAATCGGTTCGGCAACTGGGTCAGCACATCATGCTGAGCCGTAAACTCCAGTTGTTGTTGATGGTGTTTGCGTTCGGTAATGTCGCTCATCAGTGCGACAAAATTGCGCACTTTACCCCAGCGGTCACGCACCACGCTGATGTTTAACAATTGTGCGTACTGATCACCCGTCTTGCGGCGGCTCCAGATCTCACCTTGCCAGTGATCATCACGCAGCAGTTCAGACCATAAGTTCTGATAAAACTGTTGGTCGTGCTGTTCTGATTTGAGCAACCCTAAACCACGACCCAATACTTCATTGCGCTCATAGCCGGTGATGGTGGTGAACGCGGTGTTCACATCAAAAATCCGCCCCTCGGCATCAATAATCATGATGCCCTCACTGGCATGGGTAAACACTTGGGCGGCGTTGATTTTTTGTAATCTTTCGGCTTCGTCACGTTGTTGAGCGAGTTGCTCTTGCCTGCGGCGGTACAGTGACGCGATCAGCAGAAAAATCACTAAGGTGGGGGTAACAACCAGCAGCAAGGTCTGCGCGGCTCGATCAAAATTCTGCAGCGCATGATTCCGATCAAGGTGAACGATCACCGCAAGTGGATAGAGGCTGGAGACTCGGTAAGTGGATAAGAACAGGCGATCATCAGCGGCTGCATAGGTTAAGTGCCCTATGGAACGCTGAGTTAACCGATCCATTTGCGCGGTGGCTGGGCTAATCGCGCCGGGTTGCTGATTGGGGTCGGTGCTCAATAGCAAGATACCGTCCAAGCGTACAATCTCGACGATGCCTTCACCCAAAGGCAAGGCGCGAGTAATGTGGTTGATAAAAAAATCGGGATTAATCGCCGCGAGCAGACTGAGCTCAGCGTTGCGGTTAGGTAGCGTTCTAGTGATCGGAATCAATGCCAAGGCATCGCCAGGAATGGGATTAAAGGGCGAGCTTGGATACCCCTCAGCAATATCTCGGCCAAACCACGGTGTACCAATCCGCAGTAACTCATCGTGGCGTGTTTCGGTGGGTAAATAGTCGTGGGTGATGACCGTGTGGCCTAGATTATTGGGATTAGAACTGGCAACGATGCGGTTGTCCTGCAGCATCGACAAGGAGCGCAGAAACGGCGTGTGGATCAGAGCCGTGGACAGATTATCGTTAATCTGATCCAGACCCTGGCTGCCTTGCCAATGCTCAGTATTGGGGTTAAGGCTGTTAATTGCCAGCAACTCGGTAATTTTCAGGGTCTGGGTCAGTGCGTCTTCAAAGCTGCGGGCGTGGGTTTCGGCCACTAAGAAGCTATTGCTGATCGTGTCTTGGTGCAGTTGGTGCAGGGCAAAACCGACGATGAACAGAATCACCGTCGTAAAGGTGATGATGAACAGGAAATAAGCCCACCGTGATAGCCGAAAAACTATCGACATCAGTCGATGATTAACGGCAAAAGATTATGGCGTTGCGCCGAAGCCTCCAGCCGCCCATCCTGTTTAATATCCGCTACAAAGCGTTGCATGCGTTCATACCATATAGCGTCGCCATCCTGCAGGGCATAGGCATAGGGGGTGATATGGTACGTTTCAGATGGCTCAATGAGGCGCGCCCAATCGACGGTGGCTAACATGCGTTGACTGTAAGGGTAGTCGGTCATGAACACATCGGCGCGTCCCGATTGCACCTCTTGTTCACGAGCAAAGGGGTTGGCAAACACCGCGAGAGTGGCATGGCGCAGTTTGTCGCGCATGACCGGCTCGTGCAATGTGCCTTTAACGACCGCAACCACTACGCCGTCGCGGTCAATATCCGCCCACTCGCGAATGCGGCGATTGCTTTTAGTGGTAATCGCATAAATGTCACTGGCTAAATGCGGTTCAGTAAAGCGCAGATATTCGACTCGCTCGGGGGTGATGCCGATCGCAAACATGGCGACATCACACCGATCCGCGTTAACATCGTCGATTAAGGTGGCAAAACTGCTATCGACCCATTCAACCTCTACGCCCAGGTCATCGCCAAGTGCGTTAGCCATATCGTAGTCGATACCCGATAAGGTTTGGGTTCTGGAGTCGCGATAAGTGATGCCGTAATACTCCGGCCAGATGCACACGCGCACCACCTGCTCGGCTAGGATGCGGTCTAAGCGGCTGTCAGCGTAGGCGACTGAATGGAATAATACGAGTGAGATAACCCCCCAGAATACTGCCGGCATGATTGATAATCCCTCGCGTGATGAAAACAATTCAGACGCGCCCCCTGTGGATGTCTCATCCAGAGGGGGGCTTATAGCGTACTCAGTAACCGGGTAGAGTCACGACCTCCAGCTCAAGTTCACTGCGGCGGTTTTGCGCCCGACCGGTAGGGGTTTGATTACTGGCGATGGGCAAGTGTTCACCCAGACCACGAGTGTCTAACATACGGGTGTTCACCCCCTGGCTGTCAAGATAGCGGGCGACCGCTGCGGCGCGGCGCTCTGAGAGGCTTTGATTGGCGTCAACCCGACCCACGCTGTCGGTATGGCCGACAATCTGCCCCCCGAGTACGCGGCCATTATGGCCCATGCCGTAATGCGGTTGAAAGTCAGCGACTCGATCCAGCAGGGTATCTAAGACTTGAGTGCCAACGGGGCGTAGCGTACTGCTGCCCGAGTCAAACAGTGTCGTAGCGGTCAGGGTATGGCGGACGCCGTGTTGCACCAGCGGTTGGGGCGTGTGATGGATGACCGGATGGACGCCATAGCGGGTGACAAAGTGCTCATCGGCAGTCGCTGTAGCCGTCCACAGTAAGGCGCACGTCGCAGCAACAACAGTCAAACGGGTGATCGACATGGTAGTAGTCCTCAACACGGTTGATAAAACCAACAGTTTAATACAATTTGACGCTAACGGTTTAATAAGATTTTACGCAAATATTACAAATTATTATAGCGGGTTATTGTTTGGTGCTGCTGTTGTCTTATCGCTATCGTTGCGGACTTGCTG
>PWUP01000338.1 GCA_003562535.1 Gammaproteobacteria bacterium
TCTCCCCGCCATGAATTGGATAGCCCCAACGACGCCACGGCTACAACGCCTGCGGATTCCGCCACGCCGCGTTCTGGCGATCGGCGCCAGCGAGCAGCTTCGGCCCTTGAAATTGCGGTGGTCACCACCGGCACCCTATCCTACGCGCTGGTGGTCGATGCGTTTCATGACACCGAAGAGATCGTGGTCAAACCGCTAGGACAACGCTTCAAAACCCTGCGGGAATACTCGGGGGCCACCATTCTGGGCGACGGAACGGTCGCCTTGATTCTCGATATGGCAGGCATCGCCACCAAGGCCGGACTGGCTTCGGTAGAAGCCTCGGCCCGCGCCGCCCAACTGGCCGCCGAAGCCGAAGCCCAGCGTCTTCAGGACGTTCATGCCCTGCTGTTATTTGAAAACGGGCCAGGGGAACCCTGTGCCGTTCCCGTCGATTTAGTGCAACGGATTGAGCGCATCACACCGCAGCAGATCGAACGCCTCGGCCAACACCGCACCATGAAATATCGCGGCCAGTCCCTGCCGTTGTTCGCCCTCTCGGATGCGGCCAAAGTCTCGCGGGTCGATGAGCGCGATGATCTGGTCGTACTGGTGACCAATGCCTACGGCCATGATGTCGGGCTGCTGGGGGCTATGCCCGTGGATGTGGTCGAAACCCGCGCCCACATTGACCAAACCACCCATCGTCAGAAAGGCATCACGGGATCGACCATCATCCACGACACCACCACGCTGATTGCCGATTTATACGAACTGGTGGACAGTGTGCATCCCGACTGGGCCGCAGCAGCGGCTGAAATCCGTAAACCGACGCAGCAGGCATCCGTGCCGGGAGCGCTGCATATTCTCTTGGCTGAGGACTCGGACTTCTTCCGCGCTCAGGTCAAAAAATATCTTGAAGAAGACGGCTTAACCGTACTGGCGGCTCCCGACGGCGAGGCCGCCTGGGAACTGCTGCTCAAAAATATTGATAAGGTGCGCATCGTGGTCACTGACATCGAAATGCCGCGGCTTACCGGCCTCGGTTTAACCCAACGCATCCGCGCTGACCAGCGCACCGCCGGACTGCCCGTGATTGCCGTCACTTCGCTGGCCGGTGCCGAGGACATTGAAAAAGGCCAGGCAGCCGGAATCACGGACTATCAAGTCAAACTGGATCGCGACAAATTGCTGGCCAGCGTCCACGCCATGGCCGGTGCGGCCTAACTCTCCACAACCTGAATACAGGACCATTAAATGAGTATCATAAGTTTGAAGAATATCAGCATCGGCAAGAAGCTCGTCGGTGGTTTTCTCTGTGTAGCGGCCATTGTGCTGGTACTGGGGGTGAACGGTTATTACGGCATGACACAACTGGAAGATGCCATTGCAGAAATCGGCGAGGTGCGCCTGCCCAGCGTTAAAAGCACCCTAGAAATGGAAGTGCAAATGCTGGAAATTAGCGAAGATCTGCGCACCCTGCTCAATCCGTATAACCGTCTGGAAGTCCGCAGAGCGCAATATGCAGACATTGAGGCCGCCCGGGCGGCGTATCGCGCTGCCATGGCGGTCTATGAGCCACTGCCCCAAAGCGCCGATGAAGCCCAGGAATGGCAGGCATTTTCACGCCTATTGCCCCAATGGCAAGCTAGCATCGATGAGATCGTAAGGCTACATCAGGAATTTGACCGCATCGGCATTCTCAACCCGGATGAACTGATTGCAGACTTGCAACAATTTCGGGGGGATCACTACGAATTGGAGTTGCAGGTTGCTAATTTGCTGCTGTACGGCACCGCCTTTGAAGGCGGCGCCGATGCCAATGCCTGCAATTTTGGGATATGGCTAAACCGTTTCACCACCGACAACCCGGTACTGCAATCGGCTATCGATACAGCGATCCCTCCTCACCAAACCTTTCATGCCGCTATCGCTGGCATTCGCCGTGTCATGGCAGCCGGTAATCAGCAAGAAGCCAACCGGTTGTTCACCGACGTGATGCAAGTCGCTTCTAGGCAGGTGTTTGACGAATTTTACACGATGATTGCCGAAGCCGAACGGGCGGATGAGCTGTTTGAGCGGATCGGGGATCTGACCATGAATGATCTCCGTGAAGTTGAAATGCAGATCATGGGTCATATTGAGCGGATTGTGGACATCAATATGGCCATCAGCGAAGCCGAGGTCGCCAGCGCACAGCGGGAGGCCGCTTTTTTGGAAGGATTAGCCGTGATTGCGACCGTGGTTGGGGTGCTTTTGGCACTGGTACTCGGAGTGCTGATCAGCCGAAGCATTTCCCGTCCGCTAAGTGCTGTGGCCAGCTATCTGAGCACTATGGCTCAGGGCGATTACACCAGCCGCCTAGATTCGACCCATGTGCAAAGGGGTGATGAAATTGGCCGTGTGGCGCAAGCCGCCACCACCCTGTCCGACAGCACCCGGCAAGTCATGGGGGATGTCAGTGCCAACGCCAATACCGTAGCCTCCTCGGCCACTGAACTGTCGGCGGTCAGCGCTCAAACGGCGCACAGCGTGGAGGATATGTCCAGCAAGACTTCAACGGTGGCTGCCGCCGCTGAAGAAGCCAGCGCCAACACCACCAGTGTGGCCGCCAGCATGGAACAAGCCTCTACCAATCTGTCTTCAGTCGCCAGCGCCACAGAAGAAATGAGCGCTACGATTGGCGAAATTGCAGCCAACTCGGATAAAGCCCGCGTCATCAGCCAACAGGCTGGGGAGCAAGCGGCTTCGGTATCGACCATGATGCAGCAACTGGGCATGGCGGCCCAGGAGATCGGCAAGGTCACGGAAACCATCACTGATATTTCCTCCCAGACCAATCTGCTGGCGTTGAACGCCACCATTGAGGCGGCGCGTGCGGGCACGGCAGGCAAGGGGTTTGCGGTGGTGGCCAATGAGATTAAAGCCTTGGCTCAACAAACGGCGACGGCCACTGAAGACATTAAAACCAAGATTGGGGGTGTCCAGACTTCGGCGGGCGGCGCGATCAGCGACATCGAGAAAATCACCGGGGTGATTGCGGAAGTCGGCGAAATCGTCGCCAGCATTGCTGCGGCCATTGAAGAACAGGCGGCAGTGACTCGTGATGTGGCCGGCAATATCGGCCAAGCTTCAGCAGGCGTTCAGGACGCCAACGAACGGGTCAACCAAACGGCGGAGGTGTCCAGAACCATGGCTGAAGATTTGGCCAGTATTGCGTCCGCCACCAGTGAGATCCGTTCTGGCGGTGAGCAGGTGCAATCCAGCGCGGCAGAACTGTCACAACTGGCCGAGCAGTTGAGAAATCTAGTGGGACAGTTCAAGGTGTAGAATGGAACAGGTGTGGGCGCTGCCCACCCTACGACTGATGACCAGACGTATAATGATACCGTGCAGTGCCCGACAGGCACCGACCATGCTGATAGTGTCGGGCAATGCTGCGCTTTTGCCCGACCTACCGCTTTTCACTCGTTCCCACGCTCCTGCGTTGGGAACGAGACACGACAGAGATGCGTTATGAATCAAATAAACTTACAAAGCATGATTAATGCCTCTCCTTTTGGCTTTGCCCATCACAAAGTCATTCTTGATACACAGAATAACCCTGTAGACTACCGCTTCATTGAAGTCAATCCCGCCTTTGAACACATCACTGGACTCAAGGCGGAGCATATTGTGGGTAAAACGGTGCGTGAAGTGATTCCCGGTATAGAAAAAGA
>PWUP01000231.1 GCA_003562535.1 Gammaproteobacteria bacterium
GCCAGTTGACGGTGTAGGCGATTTAAACGTCCTTTGAATAATTCCACTCCGGTGTGGATTTGTGCGGTCAGGCTGGCAGGGCCATCAACCGCTTGCAGACGCTGTTTGCAGGCCGCAATCCGTTGGATTTGCTGCTGTAATGTGCTATCCAGGGAGGGGCGAACTTGACTGATCGTTTGCTGGTAGCCGAGTGCGGTGCAAAATGCGATCGAGCTGGGTTCAATAATCCGATTGTAGGTATCCGCCAATACCCCAATCCGTCCAAGGGCACTGTAGTCCTCGGTGCGAACCGGTTGGAATTGGGTCATATTCATGGCGATGTGATTGCGCAACCGTTTTAATGGATGGCTGATGTAGTACACAACAAAAAAAGCTAAAAATTCAAATGTCAGCAGTAATGAGGTCAACATCACGGTTAACATATCCCACAAAATCTGCCGTGACTCGGCGTGGATAATCTGACCGGACAAGTGAATGTGTAAAAACCCCTGCACTTCGCCGTTTTGTCGCAGGGGAATGGTGATGTCAGTATCGGTAGGCGCTAAACCCAGTTCGGCTAATTCAAAGGCATGTTCGCTGCTGAGCAAGCGTGAGACTTCAGTACCACGTTCGACGTGGCGCGCTTGGGTTGGGTCCACCACAAACAGGATATCTTGTGCCGGGCCGACAATCTCAATGAACGCGACCTCCGGTAAATCATTGAGGGACTGAGCTAGGGCGTGTTCGAGCCGAGCAATGTTTTGCAGCGGGATACCTAGCGCTAGAATGCGTTCAATATCGTCGCGCAGAAATAAACCGGCGCTGCGGGTTTTATCTTGTAAGGCTTGAATATAGCTCGACTGAAAAGCTTGCAAATTGTAATACGAATACACCGCTTGGCCGAGCATGATGACCAGGCCAGCGACTAAAAACACCATGACTCGTAAGCTAAGATCCAGTTTCATCAGGCCGTCACCTCGGCTGTGGCGTCAGGTACAGGGAGCTGATCCAGTAAGGCGATGGTGTTGCGGTTGTCGGCAATCAACTCGGCAATGGTTGGACTGAGCTCCGCAGGGAGGTCTGGGTGGTCAAGCCATGATTGCAACATCGTTTGGTACAGCGACAGCTCATGACGTGCGGCGGCGATGTCCACTAACAGGTGTTGCATGGATTGCAAACTCTGATGAGTGGAGTGCACATCCAGAGCAACCCGCTGTAGAAAAACACCAATATTGATAATATCGTTGTTAATCGTTTCCGTGTCTAACACTAGCGGTATGGGGAGATTCGGTGGATTAGTGTCCTTAGAAGGCGTCGGGGACGCTCCAGGTGATGCCGTTAACAGCCCATGCTGGATGCGTTCCAGGCGGGTTTGTATCGGACGGATCACACAGAACACCAATAATACGATTAATGCGATCGAGGTTAATCCTAGTGACCAACCCAATCGCTGCAAGGCATTCGTGGCCATGAGCTTAACTTGAGTCACAATGACTTCTCGGGAAAAACTACTGAGTACCGCACCAATAATCATCCCATCAGAGCGTCGCAGTGGGATGTGAATCAGATAATCTTGATCGTAGCGCTGAGTTTGCAGGGTATCGGAGTCCGCATAACGGCGTACATGGTCAACGAACAGATCGTGATCAGCCGTTGCCGTGCCCTTAAAGTACAACAACTGCCCCGTGCGATCGGTGATGGCAATGCCATTCAAGTTGGGGTTATTGTCCAGAAAGGTTGCCAATAAATCCTCCATGCCTTCAAAAGCGGCAAGCGGTTTACCCAGACGGACACCGCGTTCAATGGATTGCACAAGATGGGTGCTGGCCGTTTCCAGAGTGGCGATTAAGGAGCGCGTATACACTTTCTCGAACGAAGAAATGCTTAAAATGGAATTGAGCAGCAGTGTGCTCAGTAAAATCGTCATGGTTGCGATGACAATTTTAATCCAGAAATGCATCGATTGTAGCAACAGACCAGCGCGTGACATTTACGGAGCCTCCGGTGCAGTAGCCTGACCATGATAGGCAATCATCAGCATAGTGATGTCGTCAGATTGCGGGGCATCAACCACAAATTCGCGCAGGCGGCTACGAATGTGCTGAATCAGGGGTTCGGGAGCGGTGCTGTGAGCATGAGTGATGGCGTACACCAGTCGTTCTTCAGAAAATAATTCGCAGTGAGCATTGGTGGCTTCCGTGACGCCGTCTGTGTATAAAAACAGGCTGTCCCCTGGGGTCAAGGTCATGTATAAATTGTGATAGTCCATGCCCTCCAATGCACCGACTACCGGGCCACTGATGCCCTCGATAAACTCACAACGGTCGTTGTGGTTGAGGATAATCGGTGGGTTATGGCCGGCATTGGCGTAGCAAATCTGTCCCGTATTGAGGTCTAGGATGCCAAGAATCAGAGTCACAAACATACTTTTAGGGTTGTCCTTGCTAAGGCTGTCATTGACTAAGCGGATAATTCGTGCCGGATCACTGTCTCTGGCCGTATAGCTTTGAATCAGCGTGCGGGTAATCGCCATATACAATGCAGCGGGCATCCCCTTATCGGACACATCACCAATAGTGAAGCATAGTCGAGTGTCATCGAGCATGAAAAAATCATATAAATCACCGCCCACCTCTCGGGCTGGTTCCAGCACAGCGTAGAGCGCACATTCACGATGGCTGTCAGCAATCGGTAGCTCTTGAGGTAAAAAGCTCATCTGAATTTCCCGTGCTACGTTCAGTTCACTTTGGTAGCGTTCTTTTGCGGCGGTCGTTTCCAGCAACCGGCGTACATTGTTTTTCAGCTCGACTTGCATAAATAAGAAGGCGGCGGCAAGGGCACCGACTTCATCCGTGTAGTGGCGGGTTAAAGTCTCGATGCGTTTGGGCGTATAGGTGTCGGTGGTCAGATCTTGCTGAGCAAGCTGTTTGGCCTCAATCGCCAATAGGCCCAGGGGACGTAATATTAATTGGGCAAAACCAATGGCGGCAATCACACTGAGAATGAAAATTCCTGCAATTAATACGGATTGGCGACGGACTAACTCCTGGGCAGGGGTTTGCAGCTCGGTCGCGGGGATGATCGCCCCGAGAAACCACCCCAAGGACTGGAAATAGCGGGTATAGCTGACTAAATATTCACCATTGACAACAACGCTGCCTTGTTGGGGGCGATCACGCTGCACTCCTTGGGTCAGGGTGGTTAAATCCACCAACAACGCCTCAGGGAGGTGCGTATTTGCTGGCGGGATGACAAATTCATAGTCGCGGTTAAAGATAAACAGGGAACCGGTATCGGCGATGCGGGCTTGAGCAAACTGACGGCGGAGTTCACGAACCACTTGAGCCAGGCGGGCGTTTTCCCGCGCTTTAATATGCGAGATATCGACTGAAGCACCTAGAATCCAATGCCTCTCCGGTACGCGCTGGATGAACGCCAGCCTTTGAATGTCGTCCGTTGGGTCAGGGGAAAACACCGCAAACTGGGCAAAAGAGGACTCGGGCGTATTGATCACACCGGACAGAGGCTGTCCGCGAATATCTTTGATGTCATCCAAGTGCTTGTGGGTCAACTGCTGCTCAGAATCGAACACAACAAGTCCTTGCTGATCGGCAATGAAAAAACTGGTGGTGCCCATATCCAACTGAGCCAGCCAGTGCCCCAACTCAGTGGCGGCCAGTGTGTGGGTTGGCGCTAAGGCTTCGCGGTGTGCGTATAGGGCTAAAGCAGCCAGAACAAAGCCAGATTCACGCTGTAAACGCTCACGAGACTGCTCGATGCTGGTGATACGATCAGCAATTACATTGCGGTAAACCCCTTGCAAATTCAGAAACACGCCATCGAGAATATTTTCCACATTATTTTGCTCGATGGTCATGACCTCACGGCCCACATCGCGCTGGGTCAGATAAACGACGGCACTGGCGGTTAACAGCAACACCAGCGCCATAAAGATAATCAGTTTGGAACGCAGGGTTTTTAGCATGATGAATCAGTTGTGATGAAAGCAGTGAGTCGTTTTGGGAATGACTGGGTGAGGTGACCGCATGTTGATGGGTTCGTGATAAGCTACAAGGTGATCTATTCTAGCCGCTAGCGGTGGCATTTTAAACTGGGAAGGTGTATAATAAAGTTTCAAAGGCTCACTAATGAGTCAACACCTACAAAGTAACCATTATGCCTAGATTCAAAACAATCCATCTTTATGGCTTCGCTTCAAGCGTTGCCACTCACTTACTGTCGTTGCTTACCCATGACTCGCGCTAACCAGACTCGGATTATTATCGTCGAAGACGATACAGATCTGGCGGATTTACTGGCGCAGTATTTACTGGCTGATGGTTATGAAGTTGATATTGCAGCTAATGCTTCAGAATTACGCCGCATTCATAGAGCAAAAGCAGCCAGCCTGATATTGCTTGACCTGAACCTTGGCAATGAAGATGGGCTGAAACTCGCCTATGAGTTCGCCAGCCATACCACGCTGGGTATCATTATCATCACCGGGCGTGCCGCGTTGCAAGATCGGATTGAGGGCTTAGATGCAGGTGCCGATGACTATATCATCAAACCGTTTGAAATCGATGAATTGCGCGCACGGGTGCGGGCGGTATTACGTCGGCGCTTGCCGGTGGTGGTTCCCGAAGATGAGTGGTTGAGTGTCGGTGCCGTGCGCTTAAATCTGCTGTTGCACGTTCTGCACACTGCAGAGGGCACCAGCGTCACGCTGACCGAAACTGAAACCGCGATTATCGCTGAATTACTCCGCCATCACGGTCGTGCGGTCAGTCGCGCCAGTCTGGCATGGTCGCCGCAATGGACGCCGAATGATCGCTCTATCGATGTCCACATCAGCAATATTCGCCGTAAACTCAAGTCAGCCAATTGTGATTGTTTGGTGATTTTACCGATTCGTGGGCATGGCTATCGCTTGCGGGTATTAACCAACAGTGGGGGCTGACTGAATCGCTGGTGCGGCATTCGTGTCAATGCCGCCAAAACGCCGGTGTGAGTAAAATCAACAAGGTAAAAATCTCCAGTCGCCCAAGCAACATGGCGAAACAGGCCATCCATTTCACCGCATTGGATTGAGTGGCGAAACCGCTGGCGACCTCACCCAAACCGGGGCCGAGTAGATTGAGTGAGGCAATAGTGGCTCCAAATGCGGTTTCTAAATCCAGCCCCATCGTCATGTAGCCGCCAGTGAACACCAAGGCGGTGAGAATGTACACCGTATAAAACCCCCATACCGCTTGCGCGACTTCATCAGGTACGGCGCGATCCCCTAGCTTAACTTGAAACACGCCATGAGGATGGATGGTCGCATAGACTTCACGAACGCCCTGTTTAAATAATAAGACGATCCGTAACACCTTAATGCCCCCAGCGGTGGAGCCTGCACAGCCGCCAATAAATGACAGGCTTGCCAGTAACAGCGGAATAAACAACGGCCATTCGGCAAAGGTTGCTGTACCAAAACCGGTGGTCGTGAGCACGGCGACGACTTGGAAGGCGGCATAGCGTAACGAGGTAAAAAATGAATCATAAGTCAGCGTTACAGCCAATCCGATGCTAATGACTAAGGTTGCCCCAAGAAAAATGCCTAAAAACGCTCGCACTTCAGGTTCGCGCCAATACATGCGCAGATCGAGATGGCGCCAGATCAAAAAATGGAGCGCAAAATTAATCGCTCCAAGCAACATGAAGGTGATGCAGATGATTTCGATGGCGACGCTGTTAAAATGACCGATGCTGTCATCATAGGTTGAGAAACCAGCGGTGCCGACGGTACTGTACGCATGGCCAATGGCGTCGAAAGGGGTCATGCCTGCCAGCCAATACGCCACAGCGCACAGCACGGTCAGTATCACATAAATCACCCATAAGGCTCTGGCCGTGTCCATGATGCGCGGGGTGAGTTTATTGTCTTTGGCCATGCGTGAGACTTCGGCTCGGTATAACTGCATACCGCCCACGCCCAGCATGGGCAAAATGGCTACGGCCAACACCACCACCCCTAAGCCGCCGAGCCATTGTAATTGCTGGCGATAGTACAGGATTGATCGAGGCAAATCATCGAGGCCGATAATCACCGTCGCCCCGGTCGTTGTTAAGCCGGATATGGCCTCGAATACGGCATCCGTGAGGCTCATGGCCGGGTCCGAGGATAAATAAAAAGGCAGTGCCCCCGCCGTACCGAGGACACTCCAGAATAAGGTGACAATCACAAAGCCATCGCGGATACTGAGTTCGCGGTGTACTCGCCGTACCGGCCACCAACACAAAGCCCCCAGGCTGGCGGTGATGAGCAAGGCCAGCACAAAAGCCAAGGCTTCGCCATCGTTGTACCAGTAGCTCACCGCAATCGGGGGCAGGTGGGTCAGGCTGAATACGATCAGCAGAACCCCAAGCACTCGCAAAATCACACTAAGATGCATTCAACAATACTGCGGACAGGGTTTAGGCCGATATGGGCTGAATAATGATGCCATAATGACCAAGGGTTTGATACTGATACTCTGAGGCAGGTTCTTGCAAAGCTCAAGCAAATTTCTCGTTGGTTATAGGCACTGCACAATAGCCCGAGCCGCATAGCCCGGACCACGCGCCCGCAGTTGCTGCGTATAATGCGCTATATTCTGGCGAGTCGATGCGCAACGCGCTTGAATAACCGCCTCTTGCAAGGCCGCTGCGGTCAAGCGATTCGGATCAAGCACCGACCCTAAGCCGTGACGTTCGACATCAACCGCCACATTGAATTGATCACTGGAAAACGGCAGTACCACCATCGGCACCCCATAATACAGCGCCTCGGTGAATGAGCTGACCCCACCGTGGTGGATGAATACATCAGCTTGGCGTAACCAGTGCCGTTGGTCGATAAACGGCTGGATCACCGTCGGTGCAGTGACGGCGGCTTGCACGGCGGCGGCTTGCTCGCCGGCGCCGATCACCAGCAGCGCTTGGGGATATAAGCGTCTGAGTTGCTGACCCAATGCGATTAATACATCGCTACGGGCGGACAAAAACGTCCCCAAGGCGATGACCACGCACTCAGGTGTGGCGGTTGGAGGCGTGGTACGCAGTTTTTCAGCTTCAGTGTCGGCAAAGCTGTAGCCGCAAAATATCCGTTGCGGTACGGTGTCCACCGCCGCGAACTCAGGATAATTATGCACAATCAGTTCTGGAGAAGTCAGGGCGAAAGCGTTGGTCACTGACACACCGTAGTCAGCCAGTAACTGGTTACAGCGTTTGGTAAAACGCTGTTGTAAGTCCAGCGCCTCAGCCCGCAGTATGGCCACCTCAGCGGCGGGAACGGTAAACGCCTGCGGCCAGTGTGGAGGCACACCAAAAATGCCTTCAACACTGGGAATACTCAGGGGATGTGGTGGGCAAAAGGTAACAAAACGCCGTTGTTGCGCCACTAGCGCCAAGGTTGCGCCATAAGACAATTGATCGACAATCCATAACTGCGGCTGGCGCTCGGCATGCAGTTGGGCGATACGCTCACGCAGTTGTTCGGGATTGGCCAGCATATCGGCAAAGCGGTGGCGGGTTTGGGTGCGTAAGGTGGCTACCGGCCCCTGACGGCTGGCGGCCAAAAACTCGTGCAGCCGCTGCTGTTCGCTCTCTGACTGGTGAGTTGCCGTCGCCTGACCGGTATTGGCGTTGCGGTTAATCTGCACTTCGACAAATTCTAACCCCTGTTCATGAATGGCGGGAGCAAAATCGTGGGTGCAAGCCACTACAACCTCAGCTCCCGCTCGCTGCAGTGCCTGAGCCAGCGCCAGCAGTGGCGTGAAGTGCGAATAAAACGGTGGGGATAAAATAATGATGCGGGGTTTTGGCATGATCTGGAGTCAATAAGATGAGTCAGTTTTCGTGCAGAGTATAGCAAACACGATGGCCTGCAGACGCCCATCACTGGTACTGCCATCAGTGTGATGAACGCATCGAGGCGCAGTTCGCTGTGTGTTGGCAGTGTGGATCGCGGTATAGGGATAACTCGACCCCTTGATTTACTGTAGATAAATCATTTCTACGATTTTGCTATCGTCGCGAGTGATGATGAACTGCGCAGTGTGACCACGCACCCGCTCTACCGGGCTGATTTGCACAACCCAGATGTCGGGATCTTCACGCACTACCGCACTGTGATAGTCATAGCCATCCGGCAAGTGTTTTTCCGCAGCCGCCAGTGCCATTTGTACGGCCTGTTGTTGTTTCGGATCGTTAGGATTAGTCATAGCATGTCTCAAGGATTAAGCACATCATCGCGGGAGCCAAGAGCCACCGGCTCGACGTCCGCTTGAGCGGTCGCCCATTGCCAAATCGACTCACGACCGAGTAAATAACTCGTGCCGATATACGGTTCTGTAGCCAGTAAGCGGCGATCGTGTGGCTGAAAGCCTTGACGCCATTTACGCCCCTGTTCATCGATAGTGGGATGCGGTTGGGTGCGGAACTCGCCCAACACTTCTTGTCCCTCATGGCGTCCGTCCCGATCCAAGGGCAGGGGCGTGATACCGCCACGTTGCCCTGTAGGCCAACGTTCGACCATAAAGCGACCATCGGCTAGACGGGTAATATAACCGCCTTCGATATGGCGTTGCTCGGGGTCATCAGCTTGGGAGTCTTGCCAGGCTTGCTGTAATGCAGCGCGAACGTCTGGGTCTTCAAGTGGTTGTTCATAAGGATGGCCTTGTACCGCACTGGCACTAGGCCGAGCCGGTAGATAAGCCCCATAGGATGGCTGTTCACACCAGCGTTGCAAATACGCGAGGGTGGCCTGATGGCGTTGGGCGACTCGTTGCGCGGGTTCACCGGTAGTCACAGTGCTGGCCCACGGGTAGTTGGGGTTGTGTTCAACGCGATGGCCGAGCAAAAACATCAGGCAAACCTGCAAGAAAGCACCGCTTTCTAATTTAATGCCCTGTTTGGCTGAAGCCTTTAAACCACGTTTAATCAGTTCACGAATACTGTGTTCCCCGAGTTGCTGGTATTTTTGCGGCCAGAGATGATCGAGGCGAATCATTACGGTACTTTCGAATTTTTCTCGGGAACCTGTGGCGATATCCATTGGCTCGGCTAGCAAGCGCTGGCAGGCGGCATCGAAATAACTGCCCTCCTCACCATGCACCGACTCCAGATAGAGCATAGCGGCATCGTGCAGATTACGGGCTTGGTCAAGCTCTGAGCCGCGGGCTTGAACGGCCAGGGCTTGCTTAACCCAAGGCAGTTGTGGGTCGTCAGGAAAATCATGGCCGAGCAGCAGGGTCAGTTCGAGAAAAAACCGCACGGTATCGCGGCTGGTGAAGCCGTAGTGGCTGGCTCTATCCATGCCTTGATCTACCGCTTGTTGGATAACAGGTTCCCCAATCACCTGCCAGTAGCGGGGCAGTGTCTCTTTGAGATGTTGCAGCATGCGCGGTCGGACATAGTCTGCTTGGGCGTGTTCGAACAGCGTAATTTGTTCCGGGCGAAGGGTTAGCATAGCCAGTCTCGTTGATTGGATAAATGGTGTGTATTAGCCACTGCGCTGCGCACTAATGACGATTTGATCAATGTCTTGAGCAGATAGATCACTGACTCGACAATGACCGCGCCAGACCAAGAACACTTGGCGCTGATCGGGCAGCAAGCCTAGGGTATCCAAATGCAAATTGGGGGTTTCCGTGCGGGTCGCGCCCACAGGATGACCCTGCACGTCTTTCTCGGTGATGGTAACTGAGGCTTGAATCTGTAAACCGGGCAATTGGCACTGTAAGCGCCCATCCGGGGTAACATTAATCAACTGAATCGCTTCGTCACCGCGCAAATAACCCGCCACCTGTCGTTCAGGAGGGGCAGCATTGAAATAATCGCTACGAAAATCCTGAGGGGGGCCAGGGGCGTAGTGTTGTTCCCACTGCTCATCATAAGTCCCCAGGGCAGCGATCCGAGGTTGCCAAGATTTACCAATCACGCCAAATCCTGCTGGTAGGGGACGATCCTGCCAAGTTTGAATCAGTTGATCCGGGCGTTCTAAATTGGGCAGCGCAAAGGGCTGATCGTCGGGTGGACGTTTCGCCCTAAAGCCACGACCGACCGGATTAGCCGCATAGACCGCACCATTCAGCGTATCCATACCGCCAAAAGCGCGTTCATAGACCAATGGCAGAGTGGTGAACGGTTGGGTGGGCGTCATGTAATTATGACTGCCTATAGGATCCCAATAGCGATCTCCAAAGACCACTACGGTGTGTTGGTGTGAACCGACGTGGACACGGGTTTCCAGATGGGGGATCGCGCGCCCGCCAGGGGCATAGGCATGTCCTGCCAATAGAATATCCGCCTTGGGTTTAAACGGCACCAGATCGGATTCAAACCGGACACTGCCCCCCTGTTCTGGGTCATGGTATTCGTCGCCGAATAAGATCGGTTGCGGTTCATCAGCAAGCCGTAGGCGTCCATCACGACGCACGGTAAACGTGCCTTTGACCACAATCAGCACGATAAAACCATTGCGCCGGATTTGCAGAGGGACGCTTTGCGCCAGCAGTGGGGTGGAGTTAATCAGTTCCATGAGTTTAGCGTGAAGTTTATTTCAGGCAACCCGGTGCGCCATTGCCGACACCGCCGATCACCGGCCCGGCAGGGACAAACGGTGGGGCAAATGTGGGTATCGGTCCGGTACCCATAACATTTTGCACTAAGGTGCTGGCTTTGAAAATCTGAAATACCGTATTAAACGCGGTGGCGATCGAACTGAACAGTTCCACAGCATGAAGGGCGTCGGGATCGGCCAAATTGGTAAACATTAAGCCTTGCAACGCCGGTGGCGCTAAGCCCACTTCGGCTGGCGAAGGTAAGGCGGCTAACGGTATGGGGACATTGGGCGTCGGTGGTGCTACCGGACCGGGAAAGGCGGCAAAAGCGGGGTATTGTAGTGTGCCGACAATGGCCAGATGCCACGCCTGCCATACTGTCCCCAAAGCGTTAGCAATCGCATTGGAATATTTTTGTTCTTGAGGGGTTTTCATCGGCGCTTTCGCTAAAATCAGCGGCCCTAGCGGTGGCCCCTGCACCATGCCGGGGGTGACGATGCCGACTGGACCGGTAATGATTACACCAACCACCGTGGCGAGTTTAAGCCAGTTGTTAATACCATCACAAATGCCCTCGCTGATGCCGTCAATATAGTTTTCAAAGTCTTTACCGATATCCTTAGCGCTATCGACGTGATATTTGTTCAGCGTAGGTTCGCGAAATAGATTATTGGGGGGATTAGGCACCGTGAACAGTTCGTTGGGGTCAAACGCCTCGGGGTACTGACTGCCCGGAGGTTTCCACTGGGTCGGCAATTTAACCTGCTTGGCATTGAAATTGACTTTAGTTAGTTGAGCAAGCTGTTTTTTTTGCGGAGCGGGCATTGTAGTCAACCTTTGCGGGCGGCGAGACAGTGAACGATAAACCATTGCCAAAACCGCTGGTGCTGACGCAGTACCCAAGGCAGTTCGGCGAGTTCAGCGGTGATCTGGTAATTCAATGACAATTGTGGAATAAGCTGTGCGCTTAAAATCTGCCGTAAGGTCGTCGCTGCATCCTGATCAGCGTTTTCTAACCACTGCGAGACCTCACTGATATCACTGCGCCATTCGTAGGGGCTGGCCAGCAGCAGGGTGCCCCCTGAACGCAATAAAGCATCCATCTGACTGAGTAGCACCAGCGGTACATTGACATTATCCAGTAGATTAAGGGCGGCAACCGTGTCAAAACTTGCCGCTGCAAACGGCGGGTCCAGTGCATCGGCGACTAAAAACAGCACATTCGATGGTGCTGACCACGGCTGGGTAACCCGAGTGAACTGTTGGCCGCGCAGACGGCGTTCATAGTCCAACTGCTGAGTGCGTTGAATGCAGGCAGCAGCAGCGACAAGCTGGAAATTTAGATCTAGGCCGATCACCTGTTGGTGCCAACGAGCCAATTCAAAACTCAAACGCCCGACACCGCAGCCCAGATCCAAGGCCAGCCCACCGGCGGTCGTGCGTTCAGCCAGTGTGGTGATGTGCTGCCAATACTCGGCACTGTCAGGCCAAGACGCAGGTGGGGTAGGATGGCCATAGTGAGCGTCCATATAGGTGCTCAATAGCGCCCGTTCTGCCAAGCGTTCAGGATGAGCGTGAGCTAAATAGGCAAAATAATCGACCATTTCAGGAGGCTCACTGGTCATAGCACTGAGGTGGTGACGCGATTGCTGCCACCAGTCAGCCATATCGCGCAGGATGATCGGTATCCCGGCAATGATGGGATAACGGCAGCCCCTCGGGCAATCGAAAAAGCCATTGTCAACCGCATGCGAAGCATCGCTGCCGTCGAGTGGTCGTAATTGCAAGCGCGCCTCTACGCCCTGTTGACGACAGCTTGGACAGATCAGCGCTAATGCAGCCAGTGCCTGGGCATTCATCCGATCGGTTTACCCGCCGGTTAACACATCATTGCTGCCTTCAATCATATTACCCACACCCCCGCAGTGGGTGTCCATATCGCCAAGACGGTGTGCAGGCAGGAAATTGATAAACACCGAACTGCTGCCCTTGGTGGCAAACCACATATTCGGGCCACAACAGGCGGCATGGATGCCTTGATCCGTGACCCGCAAAGCCGGTAGGTTATTGACCAAGACATTGGGTGAGCCCTTAATGGCGGGGCCTTGCGCCGGATGTGGGCAAGCTGGGCAACCGTGGGCATCAGCGGCCACAAAGGATTTATCGCCAAGACGGCATTGTGGAGGCATGGGCAGAACTCCTAGTTTAAAGCCAGCGTTTCGCTGGCCAGTTGGCCATTATTGTGACGAAAAATAAGCAGTTGTTCTGGGTGTTCGGCCTCCATGAGATAACGCGATATCGGGCCAAACAATTCGGCAAGCTGGGCTGCATCACAAGTCGGCAACAGCACCCGTAGCACCCGCGGATCATAAAAGCGTAAATACATGGGCTGACCGTTTTCAGGATGATGCACCATGATGAAGTTGCGAAAGTGACGGCGTAAGTCGCGTAAACTGGCATCGCTGAGCAGAAATATGCCTTGGTGCCGCCCCCAGCCGTCAAGAACAAATTCGGTGAATTCGCTCTCAGCCGTTAACTGCACTAAATACGGTGCCACTTGCGCCATGTCAGCGTCCAGCTCACCGGGGTACAGGCAGCGATGAGCCGGATTGTGCTGCCAAAGCCATTGGCGCAAATTGGTCACGGCCGCCCCATCAAGAATGACATACGTTTGCCGTCGCGGGTCGTCGAACAACTGACTGTGTAGCCGTTGGGTATCAATCTCTGACATCGCCATCACCTGCTTATGCTGCGACCAATGGTGCGCCGGACTGAGCGGCTTTAACCATGGATTTGGCCTGAGTGGAACTTAAACTTTGCGCCGGTTTATCCGGTTCAGGCGGCGCTTCGGGGGGGGAGTCAACTTCACCGGCCTCATCATTGTCCGCTTCTTTCGCCTCAGTAGGCTGGGTTGGGGCATCGGGGCGGCTGCCTTTGCCGGAACCGGCCGAGCCACCGCTGTTAATCATCACCAGACTGCCCTTAATGGCGACCCCCGTAGGATCGATGGTAATGAAATGGCCACCGGTTTTGAGTGTGATTTTCATCCCCGCTTCAACCACCACATTCATTCCAGCCTTAATATGGACATCCATACCGGCATCGAGGGCATAGTTACTCCCGGCCTTGAGCTGGATATCTTGACCGACGTTCAGCGAACGCGAACCATCCAC
>PWUP01000039.1 GCA_003562535.1 Gammaproteobacteria bacterium
CAGCGCCGCCCAACCAAACATCAGCAACACAAAAAACCGCAGACCCGCTACCGGATACCACAAACTGATCTGGTTATCGAAACTACCCAGCAAGGCAGCCGCCCACCACAACACATAATACGCTGCGGCAAAGCTGAGCCAAAAAACCACCAGACGGTGGCGATTGAGACCCAATTTATCACCGAGAAGCAAACTACTGATCATGCGTTTATTCATTACAGCCCGTGTAGCCCGTGTAGGTCCGATTAGCGGAGCGTAATCGGACGCCGGTCAACCCCCATTCCTCCTACGCGCTATCTATGCAGTTTAACGCACTTTGTACACAGTGCCTACCGGCGTTTGCACTGATGAGCCATGATCAGCCCATTTCGCCACACGCGCTGGCTTGGGTATACTGGCAAATAAAATCACCAGCAACCGCAGCGAGCGTTGATGTGGAATCCCTATCTACCCCAGTCCTAGACCATTATATCGCCGGCCACCGAGATCAATGATGGCTAAACCTCGGGTCATTGTCGGCCTATCAGGCGGCGTCGATTCCTCAGTAGCGGCTCTGTTATTACTGCAACAGGGCTACGAAGTGCATGGCGTGTTCATGAAAAACTGGGAAGATGACTTCGAGGCCGGTTATTGTGCTGCCAGTGACGATTTAAGCGATGCGCAAGATGTGGCCGAGACCTTGGGTATTCCCCTGCATCGGGTCAATTTCGCTGAAGAATACCGCCAGCGGGTATTCGCGCATTTTCTCGCTGAATACCGCTGTGGACGCACGCCGAACCCGGATATTCTCTGCAATAGCGAGATTAAATTCCGAGCGTTTCTCGATCATGCCCGCCGCCTTGGTGCCGATCATATCGCCACCGGCCACTACGCCCGCTTAGTGCATAATGAGCACAACGGCATGACTCAACTGCTCAAAGGCGTGGATCGCAGCAAAGATCAAAGCTATTTTTTACATACACTGACCCAAGACCAACTGCGCGACGCCCTGTTTCCGCTGGGTGAATTACCCAAAGCCGAGGTGCGCCGCTTGGCACAGGAGCATGATCTGGTCACTTACGATAAAAAAGACAGCACCGGAATTTGTTTTATCGGCGAACGCGATTTCCGTGCCTTTTTGCAGCAGTATTTACCAACCGAGGCCGGGCCGATGCACACTCCCGAGGGCGAAGTGGTCGGCCAGCATCAGGGGCTGGCCTTTTACACCTTGGGGCAACGCCACGGGCTGGGCATTGGTGGCCGTGCCGGGTATTCTGACCAGCCGTGGTACGTCGCCGACAAAGACCTCGCGCATAATGCACTCATCGTCGTCCAAGGCGACCATGCGTTGCTGTATCGGCGCTATTTACACGCCTCGCAGCTACACTGGATCAGCGGCTCACCACCGAGCGATACTATCGAATTAATGGCTAAAACCCGCTACCGCCAAGCTGATCAAGCGTGTACCCTGCGACAGCGGGCAAATGGCTATGACGTCGAATTTGTCCAACCCCAACGTGCCGTTACTCCTGGCCAGTCTGTGGTATTTTACGCCGCTGATGAGTGCTTGGGGGGCGGCGTTATTGATGTAGCCTGGAATTAAATTATGCCTAATACTGATCGGGATCGCACTATTGCTTTGGCGGGTATGTTCCAAGCCACGGCCTTGGTGCGCGATATCGCCCATGATGGCCAATACGATAATCAAGAGTTCACTACCTGCATCGAAAGCTTATTCCATATTACTGTTGCCGACAGTGAACAGATTTATGGTGACTTGGCTCGGCTGCGCCGTGGGTTGAATCTGGTGCGTAAACAGCTCAGCGAGCACCAAAACCCGGAGCTAACCCGTTATGTCGTCGTGCTGATGACCCTGGAGCGCAAGCTGTCCCGCCAGCCCAGACTGCTGCAAACGCTCGGCGACGGTATCCAGAGCACTCAGCAGCGGCTGGAGCATTTTCCGCTGACGCATGACAATATTATTGCCGGTTTAGCGGATTTATATACGGAGACCGTCAGTACGCTGCGCCCGCGTATCATGGTCAATGGTCATTACCAACACCTCAGCCAAGCCGGTAATGCCAATCGGATTCGCGCTCTGCTGCTGGCGGGTATTCGTGCTGCTGTGCTCTGGCATCAAAGCGGGGGCGGACGGTTTAAACTGTTGTTTGGACGTAAACGCTTATTAGCCGCTGCTCACCAACTGGTCGCAACCCTAGCCGAAAAACCGAATTTGCATATTGTCCGCTGAGTTCGGGCCTTAATTAAAACAGCTCGATGTCGCCGGTCTTATCTTCGACCGGCTGAATGGCACCTTGACTCACCAAGGTGGTGTAACAATGGCCTTGGTTGCGGCCATTGTGTTTGGCGTAATACAGCGCCTGGTCGGCTTGATCCAGCAGGGTAGGGGCTATGCTGTTGCTGCTCACTTCAACCACCCCAAAGCTGATGGTGATGCGTCCAACTTGGGGAAACTCATGGGCAGCGATGGTTTGCCGAAACCGATCAAAGGCCGTGTATGATCCGTGTTCATCCGCATTGGTGGTGATCACAACGAATTCTTCACCCCCAAAGCGATAGATTAAATCGGTATCGCGAAAGCTATCTCGTAATTGTTGGGCGACCAGCAACAAGACCTCATCGCCGTACAGATGACCAAAGTTATCGTTAATTCTTTTGAAGAAATCAATATCAATAATACCTAACCAATGACCGGGCTGATCCGCAGTCGGCGGCGGCTGAGCTTGACCGCGCCGTTCATATTGAGCGTAGTGTTTTTTGTATTGAGTCACTTGCTGGATGACACGATGAATATTGTCATCAAAAGTTCTGCGGTTTAACAGTCCGGTCAGTTGATCGCGTTGTGACTCGTCGATAATGGAACAGAAATTACAATACACTTGCAGGACATTAGTAATTAAATGCTGTTTACGGGCAAAATTGGAGCCACAAAAGGCCAACACTAAACCCAGCTTCCACGGTGCCGTATCCAATAGCGGGAACGCCTGAAGATAGTAGCCATTGGCTTGGATACTGCAGGGGGCGCAGAGCTGTTGCGCCTTATACACTGCCTTAATGGCCTCTGATTGAGTGAGCGATGAGGGCTGAGCCGGATTGGTACAGACCGACAGCCCGGTGTGGCCGGAGTAGGATTTGATAAAGCGCACGGTATCATAACGATCCAGACCGACCAGCAGAGAATGGTCTGGGGCAAACAGCTCATCAAGCGCTTTGAGGAGACTCGCCTCAAGGCTGGCAATATCACGATTTGTGGTTAGATGAGCTAATTTTTCAATGAGTTTTGGAGTTTGCAATAAGTTACCCAGCCGCAGCAGACGGGTTCAAACAGTTGAAAAAAAGAATAGACGAACGTGGCATTCTAAGCTAATCTGTTTTGTATGAAAAGCATCACGTTGAACGCACGGGCGAAACAACAGGGGATTGCGTACCGCACGGCTTGGAAATGATCCCGAATCCGACACCATACTATGACACAGCGCCCGATCAAACCGCAACGCACCTATCAAGCGCGTATTCATGATCCCGATGGGACATTGGATACGGTGCTCGGTGCGTATGCCGATCTGTACGGTCAGGCCGAGCGTACGCTGTTTGCCGATCTGGTTCGTGGCGGCGACCCCGCCGCGCTAAAATCGGACTACATGCGGCGCTTTGGTCTCACGGCGCGACAGTTTAATGGGAAAACCAGCGAC
>PWUP01000054.1 GCA_003562535.1 Gammaproteobacteria bacterium
CAACCCGGACTCCAGTTGCTCGCCCGCAAGGGTGTTATCAACGGAGAGCGAATTACCGAAAAACCATCCTGAGCAACTTTGTTTAGGTTTTTTGGAACAGATGGGATGCTTCAAATAGGCTCACACGACCGCACGGATTAACGGTCACAATGGCATACGCTCCCTTTGTCACCCATCGAACCGATGCCAGCGGTTCTTACCTGTCATCTTAGCGTGATACATCGCCTGATCAGCCTGAACCAGCAATTGATCTGTATTGTGTGCCGTGGACTGGGGATAAAATGTAACCCCGATGCTGGCCGAAACGCGCAGGGTGAGTCCATTAATGTCCAAAGGTGCAGAACAAGCGTCAAGCAAGCGCTGCACCAGCTTGGGCGTATCACTCTGTTCGGTTAAATCAGAGAGCACGGCGACAAACTCGTCGCCGCCTAGGCGAGCCAAAGTATCCACGCGGCGCAGCCCTTGGTGCATACGCTCGGCAAGCGCTACCAGTACGGCATCACCGATGGCGTGACCGTGTTGATCGTTAATCGGTTTGAAGTGATCCAGATCAATAAACACCACAGCCAAGCTCTGCCCCAAGCGTTGTGCCCGCTTGATGCCCTGCTCAAGGCGATCAGCGAACAGAATGCGGTTGGGCAAGCCGGTCAGGGCATCATAGTAGGCGTTGCGCTGGAGCTGCTCTTGCAGTGCGCGGTGCTCGGTGATGTCGAGCACGGTACCCACTACTCGACCATCCCGTACACGCGATAAATCAGCGCGTTCGCGAACCCAGCGCACCTGTCCAGCCACTATAATGCGGTGTTCAAGGGTGTAGAGGCTACTGTGTTCGACAGCCGTCTGTTTTTTGCTCTTTCCGCGAACCGAGGAAGCCTGAAAGTACGGTAATGGGTAGATTATTCGTCGGCATGATTTGGTATATTGAGAAGGGCGCGTTATATTATAACACCGATAATCTCATAGCAAACCGTTTTAACCGTTCGAACCCTCACCAAACAAACAACCTAGGAGAATTCAACTTATGTCAGTATCGCCTACCGCTGCCGTGTTGCCTGCTCATGCCAACATCAAGCCCCACGGCATGGTCATGAATCGTCGCCGTGTGCTCCAACTCGCTGTTGCCGGTGTCAGCACTTTGCTGGCAACCACTTCACCGGCTGCGGTGCTCATTCCCGCTGACCGCGAGCGGCTATTGTCCGTTTATGCTCCCAACACGGGAGAGATTCTGCGTCTGGCCTATTGGATTCCCGGAGAGGGGTATCTCTCGCAGTCAATCCGTGAAATGAGTCACTTTATGCGCGATCATCGCAATGATCAGGTCAAACCGATTGATCCTGAATTGCTGGATATGCTGTATCAGTTACAACGCCAACTCCAATCCCGCCAACCGATTCAGATATTAAGCGGTTACCGCTCACCGGAAACCAATGCCTTGTTGCGCCAGCGCTCTGGCAATGTGGCTCCCAACAGTTGGCACATGCGCGCCAAGGCAGTGGATATTCGTGTGCCGGATCGCAGTCTCAACGATGTACATCGAGCGGCACTAGCACTGCGATACGGCGGGGTTGGCCGTTATGACCGCTCACAATTTATCCACCTCGATACCGGCCCGCTGCGCCGCTGGTGACGCAGCATCGACAGCCGGTTGAATCGCAATGCCACGTAAGCGTTCAGCCCCCCTGCCTTAAGCTCCCTCTCCCTTTGGGAGAGGGGACTGAATGATTACCATACCCAAGCTTTTGAGAAAATGGCGGACACGATCCGGACGGCGTCGGATACCCGTCAACCGCTCGATCTCGACTATCGCCTCTTTGGCCGTCGCCGGTGGATGAGCCCAAAAATAAGCCGCTAACGGTGCTCGGTGACGCTGCAATTCACTTTGGGGACGGTAACGATTCATCACCTTGAGCGCCTCCCGTCCACCCTCCTGATAGGTGCGCAGAGACCTTGTCAGCGTCGTTGAACCGACACCCGTCAAGCGACTGATCTCCTTATGCGCCAAACCTCGACTTTTCAACCACAGGGCTTCCATCTTGCGTTGCACTCGGGGGGGCAGGAGAGTGATAGCGTTCATGATCTAGCGCTTGGGCTTCGGAATCACTAAATTCAAGTCGGATCATTAGATGGTCTCCCGATCGTAGCTTATTTGCTCTCAGTATATCCCGCCAACACCATCAATAAATCTTTAGCCTCCACGCGATCCCCCGGCCGCACCAACACCTCACTGACCGTGGCATTGCTTTCAGCACGGATGGCGGTTTCCATTTTCATCGCTTCCAGAGTTAACAACACATCCCCCCGCTCTATCGCTTGACCGGCGCTCACGGCGACACTGACCACCGATCCTGGCATGGGGGCCGGAATATGCTTGGGATTGCCCTCCTCGGCCTTGGGATGCGCCTTGACGCTGGACTCAGCCCCCTGAACCGCCACCCGCACTAAGCGTGGTTGGCCATTAAGCTCGAAAAATACCCGACGAAAGCCCTGTTCATCGGTCTCGCTAGTGGCTAAATGACGGATGATCAGACTTTTGCCCTGGTCAATATCTACCGTAACTTCATCGCTGGCGGTCATACCAAAGAAAAACGCTGGCGTGGGTAACACCGCGACATTCCCAAACTGACTGCGATGCCGAGCATAATCGCTAAAGACTTTAGGATACATCAACCAAGACGCTAGATCCGTATCACTCAACTCGTATCCCACCTGCTCGGCCGCCTGCACCCGTGCAGCGTCCAGATCCAGCGGTGGCAAATGGGCACCAGGACGCTCGCGAGGCGGCGGTTCAGTCCCTAAAATGCGCCGACTCAGGTCTTCGGGAAAACCGTCGGGCGGAAAACCCAGCTCGCCCTTGAACAAGGACACCACCGATTCGGGGAAGGTGACTTCGCGCTCGGGATTGCGTAAATCATCCGGGGTTAAACCCGCCGTCACCATAGTCAGCGCCATATCGCCGACCACTTTAGACGTGGGCGTGACTTTGACAATATCTCCGAATAACTGATTGACTTGCGCATAAGCTTCGGCAACTTCCGGCCAATGGTGCTCAATGCCCAGCGAACGCGCCTGTTCGCGTAAATTGGTGTATTGCCCCCCTGGCATTTCATGGCGGTACACATCCGCCGTGCCCGAACGGATGTCGCTTTCGAACATGCTGTAATAGCGCCGCACCCCTTCCCAATAATGGGACATCTGGCGCAGCGGTTCGGTCGCCAACCCTGGATCACGCGGGTGGCCGCGCAAGGCGGCGACAATCGAACCCAAATTGGGCTGGGAGGTCAGGCCGCTCATGCTGTCCAGTGCCGCATCGACCGCATCGGCTCCGGCATCCACAGCCGCCAGCACCGATGCTGCGCTCAATCCGCTGGTGTCGTGGGTATGGAAATGAATCGGTAAACCGACTTCTTGTTTCAGCGTACTGATCAATAGGCGGGCGGCTTCCGGTTTACACACCCCGGCCATATCCTTAATGCCCAAAATATGCGCCCCAGCGGCTTCTAATTGCTTGGCCAGTTTGACGTAGTAATGCAGATCGTATTTAGGCCGAGCGGGGTCAAGCAGATCACCGGTGTAGCAGATCGTCCCTTCGCACAGCGCCCCAGTCTCGCACACCGCATCCATGGCCACGCGCATATTCTCCACCCAGTTCAGCGAATCAAACACCCGGAACACATCGATGCC
>PWUP01000058.1 GCA_003562535.1 Gammaproteobacteria bacterium
GAAAGTTCGTCCCCTAATAGTGGTGGCGGTGGTGGACACAAGAGCTACTTGACATATCCAGTAACTTTAGGCGTTTCATCTAACATTCCAACACGAATTACAGTTGAGTGCCTTCTCCAGACAACGACTAAGCGGTATACCGCTCTCTCAACATTCAATTCGGTGAAACTAAGTCGGAACAAATTGATCAGACCTTTCCTTCTTAGTATGACCACTTTTAATGGGGGCGGAGGGATTCGAACCCCCTAACCCGAAGGAACGGATTTACAGTCCGTCGCAACTCGCCATCGTTGCCGCACCCCCATTACAACAATATAATACCCCATGGAACAAAAATCAATACTATACATATGGACACTCGTGGAATCGAACCACGTTCTCTGGTTCTTCAGACCAGCGCTGAATGACCACACTAGCTCAGTGTCCCCGAAATACCCCCGGAGAGATTCGAACTCCCACCAACAGATTAGAAGTCTGGTATGCTATCCTTTACACCACGGAGGCAAATCAAAGTCCGCACGACAGGAGTTGAACCTGTATGTTACCAGTTACCTTTTCAACCGCGTATCAGGCGGAGAGGATACGTGCGGATAAATAAAGTGTGCTATGAACCCTATAGCGGGGGCATCTGGATTCGAACCAGAGATATTCCACCGTGGAAGCGGAAACAGGAGTAGTACTATTTCTCCCTGCGTGTTCCTCTCGCCTCACCCCCATTGAATTTCTAAATACCCCGCCAAGGACTTAAACCTTGTTCTCATGCTTAAGAGGCACGTGCATCATCATAAATGCTTGCGAGGCGTCATGTCTATAGATACGTCTTCAGCTCATTTATACAACTTACTACATCTTCTTTTACACGTTTAGCTGGAAACCTTATTACTACCCAACCATTCTTCTTTGACCAGCTATCCCTTCTTTCGTCTATTCGTTGTACCTTTTTAGAAGTATGTGTTGATCCATCAATCTCAACATCAATCTTCAAATCTGGAAATGCGAAATCATATCGATAAATTCCACTCTGATATTCCTGAACCCAACCAGTAATACCAGAACTCTGTAACGCCTTTCGAAAGATACGCTCTGGATAACTCTCTTTCGAAGAATGGTTTATTAAGTAAGGAACCTTATCTGGATTGTTCTCCAAGTACTTCAGTCTAGCTACGGAAATCTTTTCTCTAGTTTCTTTAGTTTGACTACACGGGCCATTCTTTTCGAAGTGTAATCGTAACCCCTCCGACTTCGTTCTAGGTACAAAATCACCACGTTTCATTGCCTTAGAAATAGCACTAGTTACCATACCAAATTTTTCTTGAATTCCTCTCCAAGAAAGACCAGCGTCATACTCTTCTTGTACTTTTGCCCAATCGTACTTCGTTTTTCTCTTCTTTCTCATAGTGTAGTATCCTTCTCATACTAAGATTATATGGTATAAATAGTATGCTACACTATTTTTTCAACATTATGGGCCGCCCGGGATTCGAACCCGGAACGTGCAGATTAAAAGTCTGCTGTGATATCCGTTTCACCAACGACCCGTAAACGGGACTATGAACCGGGGATTTGAACCCCAAACAGTACTAAGGTGACTAATCTTCATACTGTTCTCCAGCTGGAATGCTGGAGCAGTGTAGCCATCACCGTTTAATTCATTTCCACTTACTAGTCAGATAAGTGGCCGTCCCAAGCTCATGGGGTGGGATTCGAACCCACATAGTCTTGCGACACGGGTTAACAGCCCGCTGCCTAACCGTTAGGCTACCCATGAATAAATGAAAAAGGCTAAGGACACTTAGGCGAACCTTTTTCGTGGAGTGAGCGTTGGTGTTGGATGGGTATCACTCTTGCTATTACCGTCAACCATCCCACCGTCCTAAATATTGGATTGGTGAGACATGCAGCGTAACACTCTCAACCAGCGATTAAACTTGCTCAAATTGAGCAGAGGTTAGTCTTCTTACATAGTGTTATACCAATCCAACAGTCATGACGGGAATCGAACCCGCTTCTTCTGATAGACAGTCAGAAATGTTACCAGTACACCACATGACTATCAAGTCGAGAACCTCGGATTCGAACCGAAATCTTCATCGCTCCAAACGATGCGCTCTAAACCAATTAAGCTAGTTCTCGAAATGGGGGATAGGATGATCAGTCCCGTTTTACGTTCTCCCCCCAAGGGTGCCCCCAAGAACGGATTCCTCATGTGGCGGGAATCACTTTCCGGCTCACTGTGGTGAGCCACCACTCAACCTCTATCGTCGGTTGAAGAACGTTACTTCCGTGTCGGCGAAGTAATACCGCCCCGTAACGTGGGGTTCCGGATCAAATCTTGTAAGGAGAGACACCCCAATTTGCGCGCGAGATGTCTCTCGTTTGTGTCAAGAAGACAACCGAACAATGAAAGACACCCAACTATAAGCGCGCGTAATGTCTTCCATTTCCTTCTCAACACTTATAATATAACACTTTTTTTCTGTCGTGTCAAGAGGGGGCGTTTCCGCGAGACCCGCAATTACAGTCATCCAAGATCTGGGCCAAGATGACAAACCCAAAGTCCGTTGGTGGTAATGTACACTTGCACCAACTTTATGTCTCCTTGCTAAACAGCCTTGACACAACACTTTTTATGAACAACCGAAACAAACTCTGTCTTTGATTCGATTGTCGATAACAAGGCGACCCTGTAAGACTGACTACTCTGCGTATATTTGTGTTATCGGCCGCCAACAATAACACGCGTCGGTTTCAGAACAAACGGGGCCAACCGTAGTTCTTAGGTACCGTGTAGGTGGCTAACCCTACTTCTTTTAACTCAAAGTGACCGATACCGGATTCGAACCAGTGGCCTCTACTCTGTCAAAGTAGCGCTCTAAACCAACTGAGCTAATCGGTCAAAATGGGAAACGGGTGGCTTTGACTTATTAAGCGACCGCGCTAGTGGCGGGGTGGATTTTAACCACCGTGACCCGTTTCCCGATAATCAAGAGATCATACACAGGGGCTTCTGTCCGGTTCCGGTATTGAGTAAAGTGGAAGGATACTCCCCCTCTTACCTTTTTGGCGCACTGGCGGCTATATCCATAGCTCTTACCATTGTGACTAATACTCTCATGGGCTTCTGCCCGGTTCCGTGTATATGATCTCACATGTAAAAGAGAGTATTGAAAGACGGACTTTCATTAATGTTCGGCGTAAAAGGTTACACTGACCGTTACCCGTAACCCACTCCCATCTGGAAGCGTCGGTGTCTCGCCGACTCCGAACAAATACTCTCACACACCCTGTCTTTCAAACAACTCCCTCTCAACACTTATATTATAACACCTTTTTTATGCCGTGTCAATACCCCCGGAGAGATTCGAACTCCCGTCGCGCGGTTCCGAAGACCGCCGCTCTGGTCCACTGAGCTACGGGGGCAACTCAATCAGGTGGGGCGGAGTCGAACCGCCATACCTGGAGCCACAATCCAGTCCTTTAACCTATTAAGGTACACACCTGTCATCGGGTAGGCCAGATTCGAACTGGCGTATCCACGCTCCCAAAGCGTGTGCGTGACCTGGCTACGCTACTACCCGTTTTACTACTACCCTAACAAAAAAACCCCCATCTGATCTACCTCAGATGGGGATTCGGATGCCAAACTTATCTACATACCGATGCTACATCCC
>PWUP01000093.1 GCA_003562535.1 Gammaproteobacteria bacterium
ATCGTAAACTCTTCTGTTGTATAGGTACCTGCTATAATGGTGCCGAAATCAACAACATCTTCTGAAACGGCAATTTCGGGTGCGCCACCGAAGACATCCATTGTGACAGGCACACGATGATCTTCTTTCACTGGATCGTTACTGAAGATGGCAAGCTCGCCAGTGTACTGAACGCCCCCAAAAAGACCGGTGGCATCAAATGTAACAGTCACTATGTCCGTTTCACCGGCATCAATAATCCCTGATGTAGGTTCTACCGAAAGCCAATCCGGCCACGGAGCATTAATTTTTGTTGCGAGGTCATTTTCAACATATTCCGCATTAAATACAACCTGTAAACCGTCGGTACCATCGCTGTTTTCAATACCGACAGTCGCATCATTAAGCGGAGCGTTCATATCAAGATACTGATATGTTGCTCCACCCATCGGGGTTAATATCGCCTGGAATGTAAGACTTGTACCTGTCGCAAACGATTTCTCAACACCATCCCATTGTATTATGAACCGATTATTATCTTCATCATGGTATGTATAGATTCTACCCTGGGTTTGCATATCGAGATCGTCCCAAAATACGGCGAGAATATTATTTGGTGCTGTTAAGCTTGGGATGGGCTGGTTAGTAAACCACCAGTCGGGCGCAGTCCCGAAATAGATCCAACCGTTTACCGATATGTAAGCATTATCCCAAACTTCATCATACATCTGATACTCAAACGGCAGGTCTATATTCGTGTTGCCGTCCCATGTCCCAGTCAGTGCGGTTAACTCATCACCGATTTCCGAGATATCGATCCAGTTAAATATGGGACCACCCGGTTCATTACTATCGATCCATGTATAACCGAAACTGTCAGGTCCGCCTGCACCGAGTATAACTGGATTACCAACACGAGGATCGTCCTCACCCTTTGCAAGCTCCATATATTCAAATTCACCAGGATCGTTATGCTGTATGAACGGGTCACTGAGTAATTGTTGAACTGCATAACCGGGAAATGAATATTGGAGAGTTCCTTCTCCAACGTTCATTATATTTAAAAACTGTTCATCCTGTTCACCCACTTCAATCTCCGTGTGCATTTCTCCAGGATCAGTTACAATAACGGGGGCACCTTCGGTCGTCGCAGAAACTACGTTCGACATTTCCGACCGGTTACCGAACATATCCTCCGATTTAATCGCTAAATAATATTCAGTCAGAGGGGTTAAACCCGTTACCGTGAATTCCTGTGTTTCACCCGGTGATAATGGAGCAGGCGGGTTCGGGTATTGGTCGGCACTCTCAAAATCATCATCGGTTTCTATAGGATCCGTTGAAAACCGTATATCATATACCATCGGCGGTGCCATCAAACTTGCATCCGGATCTTCCTGCATATCCGGAACCGTCCACTGCAAATCGACGGTAGTTTGCCAAACATTAATAACCACAAGATCGGTTATCGCTGCGGGCGGTAATCCGTCATCCTCCATTAACGCAGCATGGGCGTTCAATCGACCGGAACCAAGCAGTCCCTCAAAACCGGGATTGAGATGATCAATATTGTCTGCTCCAGCGAGTATGCGTGCCATAACCTGATCATTGGTCAGACCCGGATATTGGGAAGCAACCAGACCTGCCGCCCCGGATACATGAGGAGCTGCCATCGAGGTACCACCCATATATCCATATTGGTTATTGAGATGTGTGCTTAAAATATCCGAACCGGGGGCCGATATATCTATCCAATCCCCGTAATTTGAAAACCATGATTTCTGGTCATTATGATCTGTTGAAGCAACAGCAATAGCTGGATCATAATAACCGGGATACCACTCGCCGTCATCATTACTATTTCCGGCAGCAACAATGACTATTCCACCCTGAATTGGACCAACGGGGTTCCCGTCGGCGTCATATCCGGCGTTATCAATAAAATAATCGATGGCATCGAGTACTGCCTGTTCAAATACACCCGGTACAGTATACCCCCAGCTATTCTGAGAAATAACTGCGCCGTTGTCGGCAGCATAAACAATAGATTCTGCAAAACCACCAGTACTCCAGTCACCAAAAGTACGGCAAACCATAATTCGCACACCGTTACCGGATCCGTCGCCACCGGCCATACCCGCTACACCCACTTCGTTATTAGTCAATGCCGCAACTGTACCAGATACGTGAGTACCGTGTCCGTGGTGATCCTGAATGTTGTTGTTGCCATCGGCGAAGTTGTAACCGTGGACATCATCCATATCGGGATCAGGGTCCGGATTGACCCAAAGGTTAGGGAACAAATCATCGTGATTAACATCGATACCTGTATCATGAACACTTACAATGACATCAGGATCACCAGTTTGTATCGACCATGCCATCTCGGCACTGACATCAGCGCCGGGCGTTCCACCTGTCTGTCCTGTGTTATTCCAGTTATATTGTTGGGGATAGAGGGGATCGTTCGGTTCTAATTGCAAAATATCATCGAGACCAGTCAAATCCTGGTGGTGTTTTTTTCGTAATTTAGCCTCCGCAATCTCTATGTTGGCATCTGCACTGTACGCATTTATTAGTGCCTGCACATCGACGTTCTCTTCAAATTGAATCTCATACCAACGGTGCAGACCATAGCTGCGGCGGCGCTGTTCGAATTCACCGCCGTGACGGAATACCCGCTGCATGCTTACGGCATTGAAGTCAATATTCAGTAAATCTATTGATTCTATGCCGCACAACGTCACGCCATCGACCATACTAAGCGCAACATTCTCAATTGCTTGCTCTTCGATCTTTACGCGAATGACATTCTCATACCATGGCTCCTCTCCTTCACCCCCTGCATCAACCGCCATAACCAACCCGTGCGCAAAGACCAAAAATGTGATAATTCCGACAAGCTGAAGCAATATATATTTTTTATTCATCACTTCTCCTTGTTTATTTCACTTTTTTTGTGATTAATATTGCATAATAAAACTAACAGCCGTTTACAAAATTTGAGTTATATAACCACCTCCATCCTGGCTTATACATTTGTCAATTAGGGGTTGCTAATATTTTTAAATTAACTTTAGTGAATTGGTACTCACAACTGACAATCCATATTTGCACCTTTCTTGCCCTCTCTTTGGTACGATAAAAGCTTTTATACGAAGATATTGTTTAATCCAATTTAAAAACAGTTCAATTTCTCAACGAGATTTATACAGTTTAGCAACAGACAGCGATGCAATAGAAAAGCTTTGAGTTCAACTGAAGCCAATCGGATGATTTGTAAGCAGGCTTATTACACTTCTGCCTGCGTTCATCACATAGATAGCTGGTGTAAAATCGTAGGTGTTTGGTTTCTTAGAAATTGTTTACACTGATTTATTATTTTCAGATAATACATTTCGCTTCAATCAGCTTCTACAATCTTAACTTTATTCGCGCGGTACGGCGAATTCCTATCCAATAAAAATTGAACGACAGTATACGATCCGCTTTCTACTTGTATGTAATGATCTTCGGATTCATCTACAATAATTTGCTGCCATTCATTAAGATTTTGAAAAATAATCAGCCCCAGGATCAATTGAATTGAAGAAAGAGTTTTACCATGAAAGCCGATCAATGGGCCAGGATCGTTTGATGAAATATTTATCTTTATTGCCTCTTTTTCTTC
>PWUP01000248.1 GCA_003562535.1 Gammaproteobacteria bacterium
AAAAATCGGACTCTGGCTGATCGGTATCACTGCCGTGTTGATCACAGCGGCTGGTATCGCATGGTGGGTAGTCATTCGTGGGGTTGAAACCCCTGACTATCAGGTGGTCATCCAAGACGGACGGTTGGAATTGCGCGATTATCCCGCCTTGCGCATCGCTGAAGTCACCCGCAGCGGCGACCGCGAGACGGCATTACGCTCTGGATTTAGACCCTTAGCGGGGTATATTTTTGCCCGCGAGCGTGAGGGCGAGCGTATCGCCATGACCGCTCCAGTGACGCAAACTTCAGATGAGGGTGCTCAGTGGCGCGTGGCTTTTATCATGCCCAAACAGTATTCGCTGGACGATCTTCCCACCCCGACCGACGCGGATTTAACACTGCGGGAAATGCCCGCACAGCTCATGGCGGCTATTCGTTTTTCTGGACGAGCCGATCAGGCGGCTATTGACGCCCAAGAGGCGCTCTTAGCCGACTGGTTAAACGCTCAACAGCTCACACCGATTGCCGCCCCAATCTACGCTTATTACGACGACCCTATGACGCCCGGCTTTCTGCGTCGCAATGAGATTTTAATTCCAGTTCATCCCTCTGATTAGGTTCACCCATTCCCGCCCTCATACTCAAGGTTCTAATTGCGCTTTTTCGTGTAATCGTTCAGTCCCCTCTCCCAAAGGGAGAGGGAGCAAAAAACAGATTAAAGCAGGGGGGGGCTGAACGCTTACTTTTTCTTAGTATTTGAGGGCTGAGCAACTGTTTTTTGCTCCGGGGATGTGTTTGTTTGCTGCTTGCGGTAGATGCCTTGTTCAATCACAATAGCAGCGTTCATCTATAGAAAATATTGCGTTATGAAAGACAGGTTACGGTCAGGCGCAGTCGGCAAACGTGCCACGGGCGCTAAGTTATTGCTGGATTCGGCGGGTGATCGTCTGCCAACGCCGGATGGGGTTGCATTGGCGATTATGGAAGCCTGCGAAGACGACCAAACCACCGTCCAGCAACTCACCCGCTTGGTGCAAACCGATCCGGCGCTTAGCGGTCGAGTGCTCAAGTTGGCTAATTCGGCGGCGACTGGTCACCGTGCGGTGGCTTCAGTGCCTGAAGCCATCGTGCGGGTGGGAATGCAGACTGTGGGTCAGCTTGCCGTGGCGTTCTCGCTGATCGGCAAGGATGACCTCAACAGTTGTCCGGCGTTTGATCACCAGCAGTACTGGTCACGGTGCCTGCTGATGGCTGTCCTATCTCGCAGTCTCGCTCAATTTACACGGGTCGCCCCGCCTGAAGACCTGTTTGCCTGTGGGCTATTGGCGCAGATTGGGGTGCTAGGATTCGCGTCGGTCTATCCAGAAGCGTATTCGGATCTGCTGGCGTCCAATCCAGCAGATTTAGCGGCACAGGAAAAAGCCCTCTTTGGCGTCGATCATAATGAATTGTCTGAAGCCATGATGCTTGATTTCTGTGTGCCCCGTGCTCTGGCTGAACCGGCGCGCTACCACGAAGCCCCTGAGCAATCCGGTTTCGATCACAATGGTCGGCCACAGCAGATCGCCACCCTGTTGCACTTGGCTTACCGCTTGTCAGCGGCTGCCGTTCACAATCGCGGAAGCCCGAGGGTGTCTAACCCATTGGAGGTGGCTGTCGATGCGACCAGCGCCCGATTGAGTATTGCCGAGGAGGCGATGGAGTGCATATTCAACGATGTGCTTGCCGAATGGCAAGAATGGTCAGAGCTGCTCCAGTTACCGGTGCAGTCAGCGCCTAAATACCAAGATCTGGAATTCACGCCTAATCATGGTCAAACAGGCTATTCCACACCTTCGAGCCAGGCATTGCGTGTGGTCGTGACGGCTGAGCCTGAACTCGCCGCTGCTATAGAGGCATCGTTAACGGCGCTTGCCATCCCAGTGAAACACTGTGCCTGTGCTAAGCACGCTTTGCGTTTAGCGCTGAATTACCAAGCCAATGTGTTCTTCGTATCGCCAACCCATGACCCACTCATCCGGATGGTTCGCAACTCCGAGGTGGGTGATGCCAGCTTTATTTTTACGGTGCTTGCTGCTGCAGATTCTGAGCTTGAAACCCGCGCCTATACTACGGGCGCTGATGATGTCATCACTGCCGACATTGCCACTGAACCGCTTGCAAGCCGCTTAGCCCCAGCACTGCGTATGCTGGAACGACATGAGCGTTGGCGCAACGACCGTAAAGAACTGCGGCGCATTGCCAAGGAATTGGCTTTGTCCCATCGTCAGCAGCAGATGCTGGCGCTGACCGACCAGCTCACCGAGTTGCCTAACCGGCGAGCCGCCATGAATGCGCTTGATCAAGCCTGGAACCGCAGCCTGAGATCACTGACACCTTGCTCGTTATTAATTCTGGACATTGATCATTTCAAAACGATCAATGACCGTTATGGTCATGCTGTGGGTGATCAAGTCCTACGCGCGACAGCGGCTGTGTTGAAAGACGCTGTACGACGTGATGAGACCATTGCCCGAATTGGGGGCGAGGAATTTTTGCTGATCAGTACCCGTCTGGAACGGCGCGAAGCGGTCATTGCGGCTGAGCGCCTGCGCCGTCAACTAGAGCGCGCCACCTTGGATGCTGGGGGCGAGACGATCCAAGTGAGCGTCAGCATTGGCATAGCCGTTCGTGAAACCGATATGCGGCAGGCTGAAGCGCTGATGATAGCCGCCGACAAAGCGCTGTATGCTGCCAAAAATGCCGGACGCAATCGAGTCGGTTTGTTTATGGGCGGCCAGACCCGCGTACTCACGCAATGAGCTAAGGCGTATCGTCCACTTCCTGCTTAGGCTTAGGTGGAATCATGTCCTCACGCTTCAAACCCAGCCAGACGGCACCGGCACCGGCCACATAAATAGAAGAATACGTGCCGACCAGTACGCCAATCATCAACGCTAACGCGAAATTATTCATCACCGGACCGCCTAGGATCAGCAAGGCCAATACCGCCAGCAAAGTGGTGCCACTGGTGACTACGGTGCGACTCAGGGTTTGATTCACCGAGGCATTGACAATATCCACAATCGTGCCCTTACGCATACGTCGGAAGTTTTCTCGAATCCGATCCAGTACGACGACACTGTCGTTTACTGAATAACCGATGACGGCCAAGATGGCGGCCAGTACGGTTAAATCAAACTCGATTTGGAATAAGGCGAATAAACCAATCACAATTAAGGCATCATGGCTTAAAGCCATAATGGTGCCCAGAGCCAAACGCCATTCAAAGCGCAGGGTGACATAAATCATAATGCCAATCAGGGCATACAACATGGCTAAGCCGCCCTGTTCGATCAATTCTTCGCCAACCTGCGGGCCGACAAATTCAACCCGGCGCATCTCCACATCGGGGTTAGCGTCCCGCAAGGCCGCCAACACTTGACCGCTGAGATCAGCCGAATCGAGCTCACCGCGTGGCGGGATGCGGATTAATACTTCACGAGAGGTGCCAAAATGTTGGGCTTGAGCGTCATCGAAGCCAGCAGCAGCCAATGTGGCGCGCACCTCAGGAATGGCCACCGATTCTGGATAACCCACTTCCACCATAGTACCGCCGGTGAAATCCAGCCCCCAATTCATACCACGCAGGACAAACAATGCAATCGCCAGCAGCACTAAAACCCCAGAGGTGATCAACGCCACACGCCCATAGCGCATAAAGTCAATCTGAGTGTCTCGAATCAGTTCACGCATGATCAGTCCTTAAATAGGCAGGGTCTGCAAACGGCGCCGACCACCGTAGCTGAGATTAATTAATCCACGAGTAACCATCAGTGCTGAGAACATCGAGGTCACAATCCCAATGGACAGCGTCACGGCAAAGCCTTTAATCGGTCCGGTACCGAAACTAAACAGCACAATGGCAGCAATCAGCGTGGTGACATTGGCGTCTAAAATGGTGCTAAACGCCTTGCTAAACCCGGTGTTAATCGCGGCTTGTGGGGAGTTGCCAAATTTCAATTCTTCGCGTATTCGTTCAAAAATCAGCACATTGGCATCTACAGCCATACCAATAGTGAGAATAATACCAGCAATCCCTGGCAGGGTCAGTGTGGCCTGTAACATCGATAAAGCCGCAATAATCAGTATCATATTACCAATCAAAGCGATATCGGAGACTAACCCAAACATCCGGTAGTATAACCCCATGAAAATAATCACCAAGGCAAAGGCGATTAAGGCCGCCTGAAACCCTTGAGTGATGTTGTCCTGACCGGCGCTGGGGCCAACTGTGCGTTCTTCAATGATGGTGATCGGCGCGGCCAAGGCTCCGGCGCGCAACAGCAGGGCTAAATCACGCGCTTCTTGAGAACTGCCCAGCCCGGTAATCATGAAGCGGCGGCTCAAACGATCACGGATGGTAGCGACGTTAATCACTTCTTCGGTAGTGAAGCTTTCCCGCACCATTTCGCCGTTCACTTCACGGATTTCGGTTTGGGTTTCGATAAACACCACCGCGAGTAGCCGCCCGATATTGGCTCCAGTCACGTCTTCAAAGCGCCGTGATCCGGTGCCGTCCAGGTTAATAAATACCGCCGGTTGCCCCGACTGTGAATCGATGCCTGAGGAGGCGTCGGTGATCGAATCCCCGGTGATGATGATTTGGCGCTGCAATAACCACGGTTGGCCTTCGCGGTTAAAAAATAACAGTGAGTTAAGCGGGGTGCGCCCGGTTTGCGCCGCTTGAAACGGATCATTGCTCTCGTCAACCAGACGAAATTCCAATGTGGCTGTGGCGCCTAAAATCTCTTTAGCGCGGGTGGTATCCTGCACCCCTGGCAGTTGGACGACAATCCGATCCGAACCTTGTTGTTGGATAATCGGCTCAGCCACGCCCAGCTCATTCACCCGATTACGCAATGTGGTGATGTTTTGCTGGAGGGCAAAACGTCGACGCTCGGCAATATCCTCGTCACGCATGCGCAACAGTAGGGTTGGCCCTTGATTGCTGATATCGACATTTAACTCGGACAGGTGGCGATCAATCAAACGCTGAACGGCATCGAGATCGCCTGAATCACGCAGCCCAACCCGCACGCCTCCGGTATCAGGACGTTCTAAAACCGTGGTACGGATGCGCGCATCGCGCAGCAAACCGCGTAAGGTTTCGACATAAGCCTCCTCGGACTGACGCACGACCGCCGCCATATCCACTTCCATAAGAAAATGCACCCCACCGCGCAAGTCCAGCCCCAGGTACATGGGGGCTAAACCGAGGCGTTGCATGATTGTCGGTGTTGCGGGGGCTAAATTGAGTGCTACGGTGTAATCTCGCCCTAAGTAGGCACGCAGTGTGTCGGCGGCCCGCAATTGGACATCGGTGTCAGCAAAGCGCAGCAATAATTGCTGACCTTCCAGCACCGCACTGCGCGGTGTGATCTCATCATTGCTGAGTCGATCGAGTACCCGCGAGTAAACCGCTTGATCGAGGGTAGCCGTGGCACGCGCTGGTGAAATTTGCACGGCAGGATCTTCACCAAAAAGATTGGGCAAGGCGTAAATTAACCCCGTCGCCAGCACTAGGCCGATGATGAGGTATTTCCACCAGGCGTACTGATTCAGCATGATAAGAACTTCCGTAGCCAGATTTTAATAGGATTAAAGTTCGCCTTTGACCGTGCCTTTAGGCATTAAGGTCGCCACGGCTTGTTTTTGTACGCGGACTTGGAGATTATCGGCGATTTCCAACATGATGAAATTGTCACCTACGTCGGTAATACGGCCTAATACGCCACCGCCTGTGACCACTTCATCGCCTTTTTTCAGGGCTTCAACCATATTGCGGTGTTCTTTAGCCCGCTTGGTTTGAGGGCGAATGAGCAGAAAATAAAAAGCGACAATCAGCAAGATAGGGAACAGCAGCCCGACCAGACCACCACCTGCAGGCTCACCTTGAGCCCAAGCATCGGAGATAAAAAAGTTCATAGTAATGGGTTTCCCGCTAGGTTTGGTTAAAGAGTAAACCTGCAATTATACACAGCCTGACCGTAAACACTAAGCCCCCGCCAGTGTGCCAACGGATTGACAAATATCAACATGAGCATCATCTTTTGATCATAAAATTGTGTAATGATAACGTCAATCAGTCACGAAAATGAAAACTAGCCCAAGAAATCATCACCATGCTTCTTAGAGAAACCCTAGATTCAGTCGTCGTGCGTTTTGCCGGCGATTCTGGCGACGGTATGCAGTTAACTGGTAGCCAGTTCGCCCAAACCACGGCATTGGCCGCTAATGATTTAGCTACTTTTCCGGACTTTCCTGCGGAAATTCGCGCCCCCACAGGCACAGCCTATGGGGTCTCCGCCTTTCAAATTAATTTTGGTTCGTGCAACGTCAGTACCGCAGGCGATGCCCCCGATGTGCTGGTGGTTCTTAACCCAGCGGCGTTGAAAGTGAACCTGCCCATGCTCCGCGAGGGCGGGCAATTAATTATCGATAGCGGCAGTTTTACGCCGAAAAATCTCGCCCGCGCCGGGTACACCACGAACCCCCTAGAAGACGGGACACTCGACGACTATCTGGTGCTGACGATTGATATCTCGGCACAAACCTTGGGGGTCGCACGGCCTTTAGGGCTAGGCCATAAAGACGCGTTGCGTTGCAAGAATATGTGGGTGTTGGGTTTGGTTTATTGGATTTATGATCGTGATCCGCAACTGACCCTTCGCTGGCTGCAGAAAAAATTTCATGATCACCCTCAGATCGCACAAGCGAATATCGCTGCCCTTCAGGCAGGGCATGCCTATGCCGAAACTGCCGAATTAGGACTGATGGGCTACACCGTACCGGCACAACCGCAGTCAACCGGTTTGCACGGCCTGATCGGTGGTAATAAGGCTCTGGCCCTGGGGTTGGCAACCGGTGCCTATTTAGCCAATTTACCGCTGCATTTTTGCTCCTATCCCATCACACCCGCTTCCGGTTTGTTGCACGATCTAGCGGCAACGCCGGAATTAGGCGTCACCACTTTCCAAGCCGAAGATGAAATCGCGGCCATTTGTGCCGCACTCGGCGCTTCGTATGCGGGTAGCCTGGGTGTAACCGCCAGCTCCGGACCGGGTATGGCCTTAAAAACTGAAGCGCTGGGCTTGGCTATTGCGACTGAGCTACCGCTGGTGGTGGTGAATATTCAGCGTGGCGGCCCTTCTACCGGTTTGCCGACCAAAACCGAGCAGTCTGATCTGTATCAAGCCATTTGGGGACGCAATGGCGATGCTCCTTTACCCGTGCTGGCGGTCTCGTCACCCGCAGATGGGTTTTACTGCGCCATTGAAGCCGTGCGTTTAGCGACCAAATACATGACGCCGGTGATTGTACTCAGTGACGGCTATATTGCTCATGCGTCCGAGCCGTGGTTAGTGCCCGATGTGGATGAGTTACAGGCTTTTCCCGTAAAGTTTCGCAGTGATCCGCATGGTTATCAGCCGTTTGCCCGCGACACGGCCACATTGGCTCGCGATTGGGTGCCTGCAGGCACCCAAGGCTTAGAACACCGAATTGGTGGGATTGAACGCGATGCTCTCAGTGGGGCGATTTCCTATGAGCCGAGGAACCATCAGCGTATGAGCGATTTACGGGCTGCAAAAATCAATGGAATAGCCGCCGATATTCCTCTGCAGACAGTTGATGGGCCGAGCAGTGGCGATGTGGTGGTCATCGGTTGGGGATCGACATACGGTGCGATTAACCGTGCCGTGACCAATTTACGCGCCCAAGGCTGGGACATCAGTCATATTCATCTGCGCCATTTGTGGCCATTACCGCGTAATCTCGGTTCCTTGCTGACTCATTTTGAACAAATTTTAGTGCCAGAGATGAATCAAAGCCAGTTAACACGTTTATTGCGTAGTGAGTATTTACTCCCGGTCACTCCGTTGAATAAAGTTGCGGGGCAACCCTTTAAAATCAGTGAAATTGAACAGGCATTATGCCGTATGCTTGAAGGAGCAGAAAACTAATGAATGCCCCAGTTACCGTCACACCGCGTAAACCTAAAGATTATGCCTCTGATCAAGATATTCGCTGGTGTCCAGGCTGTGGTAATTACGCCATTCTCAAAGCCGTGCAGAAAACCTTGGCCGATATCACCGCTGATCCTAGCCAAACGGTCTTTGTATCGGGCATTGGCTGTTCATCGCGTTTTCCTTATTATCTGAACACCTATGGTTTTCACACGATTCATGGTCGCGCCCCGGCGATTGCAACCGGGGTAAAGCTGGCCAACCCGGCACTGGATGTCTGGGTGATCACTGGTGATGGTGATGGCTTGTCAATCGGCGGTAATCATCTGACCCACACCCTGCGGCGCAATGTGGATGTGCAGATACTGCTGTTCAATAATGCCATTTACGGCCTCACTAAGGGGCAGTCTTCGCCGACTTCAAAGCTCGGCACTAAAAGCCCTTCAACGCCGCATGGCTCTGTGGAAACCCCAACCAATGCCGCCTGCTTAGCGCTGGGGGCAGGCGCGCGTTTTGTTGCCCGCGCCGTTGAAGCACAGACACCGCGTTTGGGGCAGGTGCTGGCTCGCGCCCGCGACCATCGCGGCACATCACTGGTTGAAATTCTCCAAAATTGTATTATTTACAATGACCGTGCTTTTGCTGAACTCACTGACAAAGCGCAGTTAGCCGATCAGCAACTGCTGCTAGAACACGGCCAGCCCTTGCGATTCGGTCACAATCTCAGCAGAGGGTTGCGCTTAAACCCGCAAACGCTCAGCTTAGAGACCGTGACCTTAGGTGAGCATGGCTTCAGTCCTGAAGATGTGCTCTGTCATGATGAAACCAATCCCACTTTGGCTTATATGTTGGCTCGCTTGGAGCAACCGATAGCCTTGGGGGTGTTGTACTGTGCGCCGGCACCGACTTACCGAGCGGGTGCAACGCCCGATGACTCGGCTACCCGACCCAGTGCGGCAGTGATTAACCAGTTGCTGCGCATGGGCAGCAATTGGGTGAGCTAGTTCGATGGCATGCGTGCCACCTATAGTCGCACGCCTTGACTAGACCAAGGGTGCCTTTGGGGACACTGCGTTAGTCGGGACAGCCTAGCGATGAATCAATTTGCCCAGTTACGCCATCAGATTTACCTAGACCATGCGCCTGACGATCCCGAAGGGTATCGGTGTCTGGCCGCTGCCCTGAGCCAATCCAGCGAACCTCTGGAGCCAGTACTTGAAAGTATGGCACGGCTGCACGCCAGCGTTCAGGCCAGCGACGAGTCTGATGGACATGATGCGGATTGGCTGGCCTCGATGATTCGGTCGCAGTTGGGTCGCTCGCCGTATATCGACCGCTATTTAGCCGATGCCCTGTGTCAGCGCGATGAATTCGCAGCCACACTGCGCCAGTGTGCCACCCAAGTAGAGCTGACCGGAGCGGTAGCCGCCGTTGCCGTCGGTGCACAATTGCGCCCCTTTGATGCCGCCTGGGTGGCGGATCAACTCCGCCAGCACCGCGATCCCGATATACTGATCGATGTGCTCAGCTATGCCAGTGCGGCTGGGCTGGTCGAGCTGGAGGCCGAGATCGCAGCGCTCTCGGCTGCAGAGCAACCTTGGGGGGTACGGGCTGAGGCGTTAAGCGTACTGCATGAACTCAGCGAGGAATCGACACCTGAGGTCGCGGCCGATCCAGAGTCGCCCAGACCGCAACTGGCGCAAGCGGTGTTTTATGGCGACCCCAGCCGCATGGGGAAAGGCGGCAGCGGCGGGCTGGGTACACTGGTGCGCGAGTTAGGTGTGGGCTTAGCCCAACACGCCATACCCGTGCTGACCCTAGTGGGCTACGACAGCAAAACCTGCCGGTATCCTTTACAGGTGGAGCAACGTTTAGATTCGAATCATGAGGTGCGGCGAGTACCGATTTATCTGCCCAGCCATAACCCAGCGGGATTTCTCCGTGCCGAGCACCGCATTGTCCGCGCCACCGAGCGGGCGCTGCACGGTGAACACCACCGCGTGGTGCATGTGCGTTTTCTGGACAATGCCTCGCGTGCGGTGGCTAAAGTGGCCTCTAGCCGTCGCTGGCCGCTGGTGACCACGCTCACCCCTGACCCACACCGTAACCTGTGTACACCAGAGGGTCATATCAATCCCTGTTCTGCTGAGGCGGCGCGTGAGGTTTTCAACCGGATTCTCATCGGCGATCAACTGCTGCACTGGTCGCGGGGTCTGGCGGCCATTGGGCGTAACGCCTTTGCGCATGAGCTGATCCACTATTTCCCGCAGTTGGAAAACACTTGTGGCAAAGTGCTGGCCGCCATTGATGAGGGGGTAGCGACCACACTGCCCCCCGTGGCCCTAGACCCCGCTGCCCTGTTGTGCAATCCGCAGCTTGATCTGGCGCTCACACCACAGCAACTGGCCACGCCGCTGATCGTCAGTGTGGGGCGGTTACACCCGATTAAAGGCCAGGTTAATTTGGTGCGCGCTTGGGCGCATAGCCCCCTGTGGCAGCGTTATAATCTAGTGATCATTGGCGGCGATCTCGACACGCCCTCAGGTGAAGAACGCGCTATTATTGACGCCATCCGCGCCGAGTGGCGAGCGGAACTACAGGGACGTTTATGCCATTTACCGGCTCAGGATAATACGACAGTACGGGCGATATTAGCTTGGAGTGGCCAACGGCAACCCACTGGCGGAGCGGATGTCTACGTCTGTGCCAGCCTGAAAGAAGAATTCGGCTTATCCATTCTGGAAGCGATGGTGGCGGGCTTGCCCGTGTGCGCCCCACTGCGCGGCGGTCCAAAAACCTATCTGCGCCACGGGGTCAATGGCTTTTTAATCGATACTCGGGATGCCCAAGTGTTGCGCAAAGAACTCTGCGCTCTGCTGACCCGTGAACGTACTGACTGCTCCGCCTTACGCGCACTTAAACACAAGGCTCGCCAGACGGTTGAACAGCAGTATTCCCTGACGGCTATGGCTGCCGAGTATGCGGAGTTTTATCGTCGGGTTGCTGCACAACCATACGAGGTCTCATCATAATGAACGACTTAGGCCGGCAACACTATGGCGTACTGGCCACTGAGAGCAACAGCGGCCCCCTCCGATAGTGATGGTCGCCGCTTGGTCAGCCGCCGTGATTTGCTGCGGGTCATCTTGTGGATACAGCAACAATTACCGCTGCTGTTGGAGCCTCAATAAGGTTTGATCCAAGGTGTCACGATCTACATCAGCCAGTTGTTGGCGTAAATCGGCTAAACGTACCTGCGTATTCCACTGACCCTGACCGAGTTGATAGCAGGCAGTGCGGATACGCTGTACCAAGTCAGGTTGATCGGTGAGTTTAGCTGTTTTTTGCTCTCATCGGGTGGCGTGAAAAACCCCGTCCTGCATTCAGGGCGGGGAAGGATGAAGCAATAACGGGTACTCAAGCCATCAGAGCTTTCAGTTCATCCGCGCTGGCCACTTTACCTTCGACCAGTATTTCATCATCCAAAGCTAGAGCGGGTGTACGCATCACACCGGCATCAATAATGCCGTTCATATCGGTGATTTTTTCCAGCTCATAGCTCACGCCCAAGGCATTGGCCGCTTGCTCAGCATTGGCCGTGAGTTGGTTGCATTTTGCACAGCCACTACCGTATATCGTCAATTTCATCAGTTTTCTCTCCTGGTGGATTACCACCAATGACCGTAGATGAATCCTGTGATGGTAGCCATCACCACCACCAGAGCGCAATAGACCAGCGTCTTCTCTGTGCCTAATACCGAGCGAATAACCAGCATATTGGGCAAGGACAGCGCCGGACCGGCCAGCAATAAGGCCAACGCCGGTCCTTTGCCCATACCCGCTCCCATCAGGGCGTCCACAATCGGCACTTCGGTGAGCGTAGAGAAATACATCAGCGCGCCCAGCACTGAGGCGATGAATGTGGAGGTCAGTGAATTATCACCCACCGCCGCCGCTACCCACTCGGAAGGAATCATCCCTTCGTGCCCAGGACGCCCCAGGGCAAAACCGGCAATAAACACCCCTACCAATAACAAGGGTAAAATTTGCTTGGCGAAATCCCAGCTTTGCACCGCCCATTCTCGATCTGACTGACGTGAGGCGGCCATCAGCATCAAACCGGCCATACCGATGGCAAACGGCAGTTCCGGTACCCCCGGCATGAGGAATGCCGCCCCGGCGACAACCGCCGTCAGCAACAGTAAGGGTCGCACCGGCCACTGCCACCGCCAGATCAACAACCCGGCCAAGCCCACTGCTAGGATCGCCGTCAGTAGCCATTTCCAGGCGTAGATCTGCATCCACACCAGGCTGTCCGCCGCTGCCCAGTTAGCAAAAACCAGAATGCCGATCATGAATGCAAACAGGCTCACCACAAGGCTGACGGGCGTGTCACTGTCCCCGGCTCCAAAACCACGGCGGTTGTTCAACGAGCGTTGCGCTTCCTGTTTGCGGTACAGGGCGTGCATGATTGTGGCAATCACCAAGGCGAACACCACAGCCCCCAGCGCCCGTGCGATACCGATTTCTGCGCCCAACACCTTAGCGGTAATCACCACCGCCATGATATTAATCGCCGGCCCCGAATACAAAAAAGCCACCGCCGCACCGAGGCCAGCCCCTCGTTTGTAAATACCGCCAAACAAAGGCAGTACCGTACACGAACACACCGCCAGCAGCATTCCTGACACCGAAGCTACACTGAACGCTACCGGCTTAGACGCATCCGGCCCCAGAAAGCGCATCACCGCCCCTTGGTTGAGGTAAACCGCCATAGCACCGGCGATAATAAACGCAGGCAGTAAACACAGAATCACATGTTCACGCGCATACCAATGGGTCAGATGCACGGCTTCCAACACCGCATTGTCGAAACGTGCGTTACCTATGGGAATAAAATAAATCAGCAAAAACACCGCCAGTATTCCCAGCAGCAGATGAGTTTCGCGGGGATTGCTGCGATACCACTCCAGCCATTGAGCACGCATTGGTTTAGCCATAATGCAAGTCGCTAATGGGCGATAACAAGCTGTCCCTAGAGCGTACCGCCCGCTCGATAATTCCTGCCTCATCCATCGGGTAACCGCGCAATATCATGGCCACTACCGCCGCGTTGGCTGAGCTGGTTTTTGATCACTTCAATACCACGCGGCGCACTGGCCTTGGAGTGAGTTATGATGGTTGAGGTGGAGACCTAATAGCACGACTCGACCTTGTTGGGGGAGCTCGCCCGCTACGGCGATCCCCGTGGTTTTGCTACCAGGATCGAACTTGACTTCCGGCTGAGTCTCGCCATCCGCCCGATCCTTTAAGATAATCGTGAACGGTTGGAGCCGAGTTGTGGAGCGATAGCAGTTAAGCATCAGGGTTCAGCCCCATATCCCAGAAGCCGATTTCCAGCCGAGTGGCCGCACTGAACGTCGTGCGCAGACCGGCAAAGCGCCCGGCCCCCATGCGTTGCTCGGCCAGGCGTTGCATTTGTGCCGCGACGGAACTTGCCAGTTGCTGCATTTCCTGATCGGCGTACATTTCCAGCCAGTCGCGATACGGGTTA
>PWUP01000127.1 GCA_003562535.1 Gammaproteobacteria bacterium
ATCCCTATGCCGGCCTTGACTGAAGAACGGCGCCGTGATTTGGTCAAAGTGGTGCGCCATGAAGGCGAAAATGCCCGCATCGCGATTCGCAATATTCGCCGTGATGCTAATAGTCATTTTAAGCAGTTGCTCAAAGATAAAGACATTACCGAGGATCAAGAACGTCAAGCCGAAACGGCTATCCAAAAACTGACCGATCAGTACATCAGCCAAATCGAAGAGCTATTGCAGCATAAAGAAGCGGAGTTGATGGAGGTTTAAGCCGTTTTATAGCCAGTGAGTAGCGTTGATGACTGAAAAGTGGCACGATTTTCCCGTATTGCCGCGCCATATTGCTATCGTTATGGATGGCAATGGCCGTTGGGCGCAACATCGGGGGTTGCCGCGTGCCGCCGGTCATCGCGCCGGTGCTCAGTCGGTGCGCCGAGTGGTACAAGCCTGTCACGAACGCGGTATTGAAGTCCTAACCTTATTTGCGTTTAGCAGTGAAAACTGGCAACGTCCGGCCAGTGAAGTGCGCTTGCTGCTGGAATTATTTGCTGCCGCCTTACGTAAGGAAACGGATCGCGCTCACGAATACAATATCCGTCTGCGGATGATCGGTGACCGCAGCGCTTTTCCGCGCAAACTCCAGCAGTATATTCGACGTTCTGAGGCACTAACGGCCGAAAATACGGGTCTGAATGTCGTGATTGCCGCCAATTATGGCGGACGCTGGGACATCGTGCAGGCTGTACAGCAGGTGTTGGAGCAGGCGCAATCCGCTAAGCTGGATGCTGAGGCACTGACTCCAGAGGACTTAGCGGCTGCACTCAGCCTGAGCGATCTGCCTGAACCGGATTTATTCATCCGTACCGGTGGTGAACAACGCATCAGTAATTTCCTGCTCTGGCAACTGGCTTATACTGAATTGTATTTCTCTGACTGTTTGTGGCCGGAATTTGCAGCAGACGATCTGGATTTGGCCTTGGACGCCTATTCCAAACGTCAGCGCCGCTTTGGCCGCCTTGCTGAACAGGTGGACTCACGTTAATGCTTAAGCAACGTATTCTGACCGCCGTGGTATTAGCCGGCTTAGTGCTGGCGGCATTGTTTGGGTTATCCACCCGAGAATTTGCCGTAATACTGGGCGTGGTGGTGATTTTAAGCGCCCGCGAATGGGCAACGCTCAGCGGTTGTGAGGCGGCCGGTCAACAAGCCTACGCCGGATTGATGTTACTGCTGCTGATGTTGGTCTGGGTTGTGCGGGATCAACCGCTGTGGTTTGTGCCCATCCTAGGGTTCAGCGTTGTATTGTGGTGCGCCCTCTCGGTGTGGCTGTGGCGGCAACGTGCGGTATTGGCTGAGCCAGTGGCACAGGGTCAGTTATTGCTCATCGGCCTGCCCGTGCTGATCAGTCCGTGGTTAGCGATGACGGTATTGCATGCCCAAGCAGGACCGGTATGGGTGCTGTTTTTATTCCTCATCGTCTGGGTTGCTGACAGTGGTGCGTATTTTGCCGGACGCCGTTGGGGGCAACAGCGTTTGGCGGTGGCGATCAGTCCCGGTAAAACCTGGGAAGGGGTGTACGGTGCCGTGACGGCAGGCGTCGTCTTGGCGGTTATCGGGGCGTTCAGTTTTAATTTGAGTATCGGTCAAGGCGTGTTATTCATCCTGCTGTGTGGCGTCACAACCGTAATGTCCATCAGCGGTGATTTATTTGAGAGCTTAATGAAACGCCATCGTGGGGTTAAGGACAGCGGTGATTTGTTACCCGGTCATGGCGGCATCTTGGATCGAGTGGATAGTCTAACTGCCGCCGCACCGGTGCTGGTGCTCGGTTGGTGGTTACTGCAAAGTTGATAGAATGCGATGATTGAAGTAACAATTTTGGGATCTACCGGCTCGGTGGGGCGTAACACCCTTGATGTGTTAGCGCGCCATCCTGAGCGTTTTACAGTCGCCGCGTTAACGGCTCATCGCAATGTTGCGGCAATGGCAGAACAGTGCCAACGTTGGCAGCCACGCTTGGCCGTGCTGCGTGATCCACAAGCGGCGGCTGAATTGCGCACCACATTGCGCCAAGCTGGTGTGGCGACTGAGGTGGCTACGGGGATCGATGGCTTAGTCGCCGCCGCCCAGCAGGGAGACTATGTGATGGCCGCGATTGTCGGGGCGGCCGGGTTACTGCCCACTTTGGCTGCGGCTGAAGCAGGTAAGCGGGTGATGTTGGCCAATAAAGAAGCCTTGGTTATGGCCGGGCCGTTGTTTATGAGCGCTATCCGGGAAGCCAAAGCCACCCTGTTGCCCATCGACAGTGAGCACAATGCACTGTTTCAGTGCTTACCGCCACATTTTCATCAAGGTTTAGCGTCGGTAGGGATTGAACGCCTATTATTGACCGCTTCAGGAGGGCCGTTTCTCAATACGCCCGTTGAACACCTTGCCACGGTCACTCCTGAGCAAGCCTGCACCCATCCGACGTGGTCGATGGGGCGGAAAATTTCGGTGGACTCCGCCACACTGATGAACAAGGGTCTGGAGTTGATTGAAGCCCATTGGTTGTTTGCTGCCAGCCCGCAACAGCTTGATGTGGTGATTCACCCGCAAAGTGTGATTCACTCGATGGTGGTTTATCGTGATGGCTCAGTGCTGGCGCAGTTGGGTCAGCCTGATATGCGCACCCCTATTGCTCACGCCTTGGCCTGGCCGGAACGCATGGATGCAGGCGTACAACCATTGGACTTTTTTAGCCTTAATCAATTGACCTTTCAGCTTCCTGATCAACAGCAGTTCCCTTGCTTGCGCTTGGCGCGGGCGGCTTTAGCCGCTGGGGACGGAAGCTCTGCCGTATTGAACGCGGCCAATGAACAGGCCGTCCAAGCCTTTTTAGACGGTCAATTGCGCTTCACCGATATTGCCCGCGTGGTTGAAGAAACCTTAGCGTCAGTGGACGCGCCCTTACCCCGCGATCTGGATGATGTCTTAGCGCTGGATGCGGCGGCTCGCCGTCAAGCGCGTCTCTGCCAGCAACAACGCAACTAGAGGTTTGTGACGGAATGAGCGGTACGTTTATCTCGATTATAGCGTTATTGGTGACTCTCGGCGTATTGATCGCCTTTCATGAATTTGGGCACTTTTGGGTTGCTCGGCGCTGTGGTGTAAAAGTCCTCAAATTCTCCATCGGGTTTGGCTCGCCGATTTGGTCACGCCGTGGTCGGCGTGATGGCACCGAATACATTATTGCGGCGGTGCCGTTGGGCGGTTATGTGCAGATGCTCGACAGTCGTGAAGGGGAGGTCGCGCCACAAGAGCAGCACCGAGCATTTAATCACCAATCCATCGGGCGGCGGGTCGCTATTGTGGCCGCAGGGCCGCTTGCCAATTTCTTATTCGCGATTATGGCGTTTACGGCGCTGTATCTGGTCGGTGTCAATACTGTGCGTCCTTTGCTGGATGCCCCGCAACCGAACACCCCAGCGGCTGAGGCGGGTTTTCAAGCTGGTGATTTAATCACGGCTGTCGATGGTCATGATACCCCCACATTAGAATCCGCGATTCTGCTCTTGATTGATCGCGGCATGAGTGGGGGCATCGTCACCGTCGAAGTTGAAACGGAACAAGGTCAGCGTCGCATACGCCAACTGGACTTAACCGAGG
>PWUP01000265.1 GCA_003562535.1 Gammaproteobacteria bacterium
ACCAGCCAGTCGCGCAGTCGGTAATTGATCTTGCGCTGGCCGCGCCCCAAGGATTCTAAACGCTCAGAGATGGCAGCAAATGCCTCGGAGAAGGCCAATCCATTGAATTCACCAGAGTTCACAAGCTGGGTGTGTTCTTTATCATCAAAGGATTGCTGAGTTAAATCACAGACTCGCCCATCATTGGGCGCAATCACCTGCGGAATCGGTAAACCGTATTGACGGGCAAATTCCCAGTCACGCTGGTCATGGGCTGGTACCGCCATCACCGCACCGGTGCCATAACTCATCAAGACAAAATTGGCGACCCAGATCGGAATCGTCGCACCCGTGAGGGGATGCACGGCGTCCACTCCCAGAGCCATGCCTTTTTTCTCCATAGTCTCCATCGCTGCTTCGGAGACCGCGCTGCGACGGCACTCATCGAGAAAAGCGGCCAGTTCAGGACGGTTATGCGCCGCCGCCACGGCCAGAGGATGTTCAGCCGCCACGGCCATATAACTGACCCCGAACAGGGTATCTGGGCGAGTGGTATAAACCCGCAATACGCTATCGCTATCGGCGACCGGAAAATCGATTTCAATGCCTTCAGAGCGACCGATCCAGTTGCGCTGCATGGTTTTGACTGAGTCCGGCCAGTTTAAATGGTCGAGTTCGGTCAATAATTCTTCGGCATAATCGGTAATACGCAGAAACCACTGGGGAATTTCGCGCCGTTCGACGAGAGCGCCGGAACGCCAGCCGCGGCCATCAATCACTTGTTCATTGGCCAGTACGGTGTGATCGACGGGGTCCCAGTTGACCACGGCGCTGGCTTTATACGCCAAACCTTGATCCAGTAAGCGGGTGAACAACCATTGTTCCCAGCGGTAGTAATTTGGCCGACAGGTCGCGAACTCACGCTCCCAGTCATAGCCAAAGCCCAGGCGCTTGAGCTGGCCTTTCATGTACTCGATATTGCCATCGGTCCACTGCGCAGGCGGAACTTTATTGTGCATGGCGGCGTTTTCTGCTGGTAGTCCGAAGGCGTCCCAGCCCATCGGTTGCAGCACGTTTTTGCCCAACATACGCTGGTAACGGCTGATGACATCGCCGATGGTGTAATTGCGCACATGCCCCATGTGCAGTTTGCCACTGGGGTAAGGGAACATGCACAGGCAATAGAATTTTTCACGGGCCGGGTCTTCGACGGCTCGGAAGCTCTGATGCTGCGCCCAATAGGCTTGAGCAGCGGTTTCAATGGATTGCGGTTGATACTCTTGGATCACGGGTGAACACTCGGTCAATTAGGTTCAGAAGGTCGTTACTGGCCAACGGAGGGGCGCTTATTAGGGGCGATTGTACCGCTGTTAAGGACATTTTGGAAAACGGTACTGAATTTATCTTGAGAGCTTGCCGTGTTGCGCTAATGGTCAAAACCCGTGTGAGTATATCCCCCCCCACTATCATCAGGATTAATGACGATCATCATCATGCATGCTTTTGGTCGCCCAAACCCCTGCGGCAATCACTGCGGCAATGGCAAGACCAAAATACAGGGTGTCCACGCTAGCCCCGATTTCTACCGCCTGTTCCAAGAACTGGATGACTAAAATGACCATCGCCACTTGAATTAACGTGATTTTTAGATCATGGAAGTTGTTAATCGACAGGGCTCTGAGAAACTCGCTTTTATGCGTAACGTCCGTCATGATGAATAATCGATACAAACTCACGGCAATAATTTGGAACGTAACGGCAATCAGCAAAGTGTCGAGCACTTTGAGTAATTTAACCGCTAGCCGTTTGCCGCCATCGGCACTTGAGGGCACCAGCGACACGAAGTCAACCACGATGTGGAATACCACATAGATACTCGCTATGTAGAGCATAATAGCCGCCAGCGAGGACACCACAATGGTGACGGCGACCAGAAAGCGACTATTATTAAAAATGCGTTCTATCAATGATTCAGCCTCATTGTGAAATCAATCTACACCGATTATTGAACAGCAATGACAATTTTACCAAAATGGCGTCCGGCGGCCAGATGGGCAAATGCCGCTGGAGCCTGGTCAAACTCAAACACTCGATCAATGACCGGCGTCAACTGCTGGGCAGAGATTGCGCGGTTCATGGTGTGAAAATCATCCCGACTGCCTACGGTGATCCCTTGCACAGTGAGGCTGCCCATAAGAATCGGGGTGAGGGTTACGGTGGCAGCAGCACCGGATAAAATACCGATGATCGCCACAAACCCACCGACCCGCAGCGCGGCCAGTGACTGGGCAAATGTTGCCGCGCCGCCGACTTCGATAATATGATCCACCCCACGGCGATTCGTTAACTGCCGGGCAATTTTATGCCACTCGGGCTGGTTGCGGTAGTTAATCGTATGATCCGCACCGAGGCGTTGCGCCTGTTCGAGCTTGGCGTCGCTGGATGAGGTGATGATAACGGTCGCACCGGCCAATTTTGCAAACTGCAAGGCAAACAGCGCCACCCCGCCGGTACCTTGGATCAGCAGCGTATCACCGGCGCGCAGCGGGCGGTATTTATTGAGGGCGTTCCAAGCGGTCAGGGCGGCGCAGGGTAGGGTAGCCGCTTGGGTATAGCTCAGATGCTCAGGTATGGGCACCACGCCTTGGGCCGATAAGCAGGCGTATTCGCTCAATACGCCATCCAACGGCCCGCCGAGAGTGGCACTGCGCAAGCGCTCGCGGCTGGGTTCACCCCCTTGCCAGGCTTGTGAAAACGTGCCCATGACGCGGCTGCCAATGGCAAGGTCTGTGACGCCCTCGCCAACCGCGACCACTTCACCGGCACCGTCTGAGACCGGAATCAACGGTAAGCGATAGCGCGGGTTATAGGCACCGGTCACGGTGAGATAATCGCGGTAATTTAACGAGCAGGCGTGGATTTTCACCACCACCTGCCCAAAACCCGGATGTGGCGTATCGCGTTCGACCCGCTTCAGCCGTTCTAAGCCGAAGCGGTCATCAATCTGCCAAACCTGCATTACCCAGCGCTGCCGGGGAGCCGGTCGGTTTTCGCCGCCAGAATCAGATCAGTACGATGCAGGCCATTGATTTTATGTGTCCACCATGTGACCGTGACTTTGCCCCATTCGGTGAGAATGGCGGGGTGGTGGTCATGGGCTTCGGCCAATTCACCCACCTGATGGGTGAAATTCAAGGCTTGGCGGAAATTACGAAACGCGTAGGAGCGTTCTAAACGCATCACGCCATCACGCACCACAGGTTGCCAATCTGGTATTTGCGGCAGCAGTTCCTGAAGTTCTTGCTCACTGACGGTTGGCGCACCGGTTTGGCAGGCTTCACAAGCTTGTTCGTGGAGATGATCCATAAATGACTCCCAATATAATTGCTGACAGAAAAAAGTAAACGTATGAGTATCCGCATAGGCAGACATTTAACCTACAGGTTCCATTGTGAACCCGGTGATCTGATTTGAACACCGGCGACAGCACGCGGACAAAGTGGGATACTGTGACCATTGAAATAAACACATTGAGGAGCAAAAAACAGTTCTTGATTTTTTCTTCATTGTTTATCAGAATTCTCCATTGTAGATAGGTTATCTACAAGCGCGAAGGTTTCGCGTTCCATGGTCGAGGTCGAAGTCGAATCGCA
>PWUP01000168.1 GCA_003562535.1 Gammaproteobacteria bacterium
GCGGATAATCAGACCAGGGACATCCCGGTCATTTTCGTCACGGCCCTGAATACAACCCAGGATGAAGTCAAAGGCCTGGAGTGCGGAGCAGTGGACTACATCTACAAGCCCTTCAAGCCGGCCATCGTGCGGGCCAGAGTGAAAAATCACCTGGAACTGCACAGGTCCCGGAAGGAACTGGGCAAGCTACGGCGCTGCGTGGAAAACAGCCCCAACACCATTGTGATTACGGATACTGATGGGCATATTGAGTATGTCAACCTCGCATTTACCGAAACTACAGGGTACAGCATACAGGAGGTTTTGGGCCGGAATCCACGTTTCATGAAATCCGGGATGCACGAGGATTCATTTTACAAGGAATTGTGGCAGGTCATAACCTCAGGCCACGTCTGGCGAGGCGAAATCATCAACAAAAAGAAGAACGGAGAGCTTTTCTGGGAGCAGGCCTCCATTGCCCCGGTCAAAAATTCCCGGGGCCGGATCACCAACTATGTGGCTGTCAAGGAAGACATTTCAGCCCGCAAGGACCTGGAGCAACTCAAGGAAGACGTGGAACGGATCATGCGTCACGACCTGAAAACGCCGATCAACGGAATCATGGGCCTGCCCGCGGTGATGCTCGGGGATGACAACCTGACGGATGATCAGAATGAGATGCTGGGCATGATTGAGGAATGCGGCCGGCACATGCTGCGCATGATAGACATGTCCCTGGACCTGTTCAAAATGGAAACAGGGGAATACATGTGCCAGCCGTTGCAAGTGGACGCCTTGGCCGTGGTGCGGATAGCGCTCAATGATGTTGCCCCTGGCTTTAAAAACATGAATATCCAGGCGCTGATCCATACGAACCAGCAGCAGGAAAGCTTTCCCTTGTGGATACGGGCCGATGAAAAATTATTGTACGGGATACTCTGCAATCTGATAAAAAATGCCTTTGAGGCCTCCCCCGAGGATGGCCGGATTCAAATCAACCTCCAGGACACGCCTTATCCAGTCATCTCCATTGAAAACAAAGGGGTGGTGCCGGAACCCATCAGGGAGCATTTCTTTCAAAAGTACAAAACATTCGGGAAAATGGGCGGTACCGGCCTGGGCACCTATTCCGCCAAGCTGATGGCCAAGGCCATGGGATACGAGCTGGAGCTGGACATCTCGGACTCCAAAGGGACCACCACTCTGACCCTGGCGGAGTCGGGTGCAAAAAAACATTTTGCACCCGACAGAGGACAGATGCCGGAAGAGAGAGGCCAGTAAAAACAAAGAATTGCGAATTCGCCCTTGTGCCCAAAATGCCGGCAAAGGACTTTTTGCACTGACCCCTGCTTTGATCAGAAACCACGCCGATCAAATGCTGAGCCGTTCGCGGATTTTTGGTGCAGTCGATGCCGCTGATGGCTATTGCGCCGGTATCAGGGCGGGCAAGGCCGGTGAGCATGTTGATGGTCATGGTCTTAGGCAACTCCCCGTAAATACGATTACAGAACTGGTCGCTTTTGGATTTTTTTTAGGTAGCACCTGATGATGGGGCCGTGCACCATTTATGTATGGCTGTTCGTGTCGCCCTGTCAGGGCTTGATTTGTTGTTGATCCGCGGTCCCAGGGCGTTGCCCTGGGCTGCAACATGCCGCCCCTTTGGGGCTCAGATCAAGCCCTGAAGGGGCGAAATACCGTATAGCCCAGGGCATCGCCCTGGGTACACGCCCCCTCCCAAGAATTCAGCCCTGAAGGGGCGGCATGAACGGGTGCTGCTCTTCCAGACAATCGTCATGCACCCTGTTGATGATGCGACCGATTTTTCGAGTACCTGGCACGTTATTGTCTTGCTTTCTGTTTTCATGTGACATTGCTCCAGGTGTTGTGTAAATGTTTTCATTCTCGCACAGATCAAGGAAAACAAATATGAACAGACGGACGACATCAACAAGTCTTGTAATGCCCTTTGGCCCGCTCCTCGAATCCGACGGCGTGCGTTTCCGGCTATGGGCCCCCGGGGCCAAGAAGGTGGATGTGGTTCTGGTGGGGCAGGATCAGGAGCACAGTGTGGTCATGTCGGCTACTCAGGACGGCTGGCATGAGGTTCTGGTTCCCGAGGCCGGACCCGGTTCCCTGTATCGGTTCAGGATCAACGACGGGACCCTGGTTCCGGACCCGGGTTCGCGTTTTCAGCCGGAGGACGTTTTCGGGCCGAGCCAGGTTGTGGATACCGCCGGGTTCAGCTGGGAGAATCCTGACTGGAAGGGACGGCCCTGGGTCGAGACCGTGCTGTATGAGCTGCATGTAGGCACCTTTACCCCTGAGGGGACGTATGACGGGGTGCGTGCCCGGTTGCCGTATCTCAAGGAGCTGGGCGTCACGGCAGTGGAGCTGATGCCCCTGGCCGATTTTCCGGGCCACCGCAATTGGGGCTACGACGGGGTGCTGCCCTTTGCCCCGGATTCGGCCTATGGCACGCCTGAAGACCTGCGACGTTTGATCGACGAGGCCCACGGGCTGGGGCTGATGGTTTTTCTGGACGTGGTCTACAACCACTTCGGCCCGGAGGGGAACTACCTGCATCTCTATGCTCCCCGGTTTTTCACCGAGGCCCACCAGACCCCGTGGGGTGCGGCCATTGATTTTTCCGTGCCCCAGGTCCGGGAATTTTTCATCGCCAACGCCGTGTACTGGCTGCGGGAGTACCGGTTTGACGGCCTGCGCCTGGACGCGGTCCATGCCATCCAGGATGACGGCCCCGTGCATATTCTGGAGGAATTGGCCCAGACCGTGGCCAGGGTTCTCCCCCAGGACCGACACGTGCACCTGGTTTTGGAAAACGACGCCAATCAGGCCCGGTTTCTGGCGCGGGAGGGGGCAGGCAATCCCAAATACTACGGGGCCCAGTGGAACGACGATATCCACCATGTCTACCATGTGCTGGGCACCGGGGAGACCCAGGGCTACTACGCGGACTACGCGGACAACGTGCTGGACCGGCTGGGACGCTGCCTGGCCCAGGGCTTTGCCTATCAGGGCGAGCCCTCCCCCCACCGGGAGGGCGAGGCCCGGGGCGAGCCCAGCGCCCATCTCCCGCCCGAGGCCTTTGTGGCCTTTATCCAGAACCACGACCAGATCGGCAACCGGGCTCTTGGAGAGCGGCTGACCCGGTTGGCCCCGGAGGAAAAGCGCACGGCCCTGACGGCCATGTATCTGCTCAGCCCGCAGATCCCCATGCTGTACATGGGCGAGGAGTGGGCCTCGGAACAACCTTTTCCGTTTTTCTGCGACTTTCAGGGCGATCTGGCCGAAGCGGTCCGGGAAGGCCGGCGCAAGGAGTTCGCGGCCTTTCCCGAGTTTGCCGACCCCTGCTGTTCTGCCGCATCCAGGACATCATTCAGGGCACTGGACATTCCACGCAAGCGCAGGGCATCCAGGAGATGCATGGAGTTGTTCACGCATGATCAGTCTCTTCAAGTGGGAAAAACGCACCGCGAACGGATGCCAGGATGAGTGTTTCCAACCGATGCATGTCGTACAGTCCGTAGTGCTCGGCCTGGGCAACGGCGGCGAGAAAGGATTCCTGAGGGTAGGTTCTTTGATAATCCAGCAACCGTTTGAGGCGATGCCCACCACGACTGGGTGTGTGCTGA
>PWUP01000118.1 GCA_003562535.1 Gammaproteobacteria bacterium
TACGCCTCTCAATACCGTACAGTCGCGTATTCTCGCTTTGATGGGCTTTCCAGAAACCCTCTATCACAACCTGTCTCCAATTCCCGAAGATATCGATTTGAAAATGAGCGAACCGTGAGTGTTTAACCCGCCGATAGGACAAGGGAACCCCTTCAAGCAGCATTTTCAGATAGATCAGCGGGAATACGTCGGCGTATTCCAAAATACCGCGCTTGGCGCGCTTAAAGTATTCCGGTTGGCCCAACCAAGTAAAAAATTGCTGATAAGTTGCCCGCAGACTGGACTGGCGCACCATTTTGCGGAGCGCAGCGCGCAGTTGACGGCGATCTTCGGGCTGTAAATTGTAATTATACTGGTTGCCAATTTGCTGTTCGGTCGTCTGTGCCGTCTGTTTAAGCCGTTCATTAAGGCCCAGCGAGCGGTGTTTGCGGAAAATCTCCTCTAGCAGCCAGCCAGGCACCCAGCGTCCACCGATCCACAGATCCTCGGCAACGAAGCGGTTCTTTTCGACATAGGCGGCGTACTCGCTGAGCAAGCGCAAAAAATCAGCAGAAGCCTTAAAGCGGATACGCTGCTGCAACGCCGTGTCGTTTTTCTCGGTCAGGGCAGCGCTTTGCGCAAAAAAGCTTTGGAAGCGATACTGGCCGTCCAGTAGTTCATGTGCCAGAGTTTCCATACCGATTTCAGCGATGGATTCTTCCCCGAGTTCGGGCAACACATTAGCGATGTACGTCGCAAACACCCGGTTGGGCGAAATGATGAGAATATCGGCCGAGGTCAGCGTGTCTTTAAAGCGGTAAAGCAGAAAGGCGATCCGATGCAGAGCGATAGAGGTTTTGCCGGAGCCAGCCACTCCTTGGATCACCAGCACCGGCGCGTGTTCGTTACGGATAATCGCGTTCTGATCGCGCTGAATGGTGGCGACGATGTTTTTCATACGGTCATCGGCCGCACGGCTGAGTTCTTCTTGCAGCACATCATCAACCACGTTCACCGCGCTGTCGATCATCAGCTCAATGGTGCCGTTATTGATCCGAAACTGGCGCTTGAGGGTGATGTCCCCGGTGATTTCACCTTGAGGGGAGGTATAGCATGCCGGACCGGTTTCGTAATCATAAAACAGCGTGGCAATCGGGGCACGCCAATCATAGACACGGTTTTTACGCTCCACCTCGTCGTAGAAATGATGCACGCCGATATACACCGCTTCAGGACGAACCTGATCGGTGGTTGTGAAATCAAACCGGCCAAAATACGGGGATCGCAGCAGCTTGAGTAAACGCTGCTTCTGCGCGAGCACGGTCTCACCGATGGACACCGCCTGTTGGATGGATTCCCGACTGGCAATTTTCTCGATATGATCCATCTCGCTGCGGTTTTCCCACAGATAGGTTTTTTGGCTTTGGATATCTTGGGCGTAGTACGCCAGCCGCTCATTTGCCGTTTCTAGGGCCGTTTGCAAACGAGCGATCACATCAGCAAGCTGTTTTTTTTCCTCGATTTTCGCAAGTATCATGAGTGAACAACGGTACGCTAGGGTAAGGTTACTGGGCAGTCAGACTGACGATTCCGCTCTGCCCAAAGTGTGCGAGAATAATTTGATCAGGGTGAATTATGCCATATAGCCATTCAAGCTGATCACCAGACAACAGCGGTAGGTCGGGCAAAAGCGCCGCGTTGCCCGACATCATTAGGATAGCCGACGACCTGTCGGGCACATCCGGGGCACGACCGGGGCACGACCGACACGGTATCAACAGGAGTCCGGTCATCAAGACAAACGACTATAGTCATTCGCACTGTTCTCTGGACATGAGAATCGCATTTTTTACGGGATATCTATGCTCAGCCAAGACCAAATTTTAGCGTTTAAACACCGCTTAGAAGCCCAATTATCAATGCTAGAAGGCCACGCTGATATCCGCCGTTCCAGTACGGGTACGGTAGAACTCGACCAAACCCGAGTTGGGCGGCTGTCGCGCATGGACGCCTTGCAGGGTCAGGCGATGGCCCTGGCCACACAAGCCCGCGCTGAACAGCAGATTACCCACATCCGAGCGGCCTTGCGCCGCATTGAGCGCGGTGAGTTTGGCGAGTGTGTTCGCTGCGAGGACGCCATTGCTTATGGCCGGCTGCACGCTAATCCCGCGGCCGCTCTGTGCCTGGCCTGTGCGGAACAGGCTGAGCAGGAACGGCATTGAGCCATTCTCTACTCGGTGACCTGTTACCGTGAATTCATTACCGTCCACCGGCCTGCTGGCACGTTGGCCACTGCTATTGTTCGGCTTTTTGCTCTGCTTTGGCTCCAGTTTTGGCCAGACCTTTTTCATCGCCCTATCCGGTGAGGCCGTGCGCGAGCGCTTTGATCTGAGCCACGGCGGGTACGGCAATCTGTACTCGCTGGCGACTTTGGCCAGTGGGTTCTCGATGTTGTGGTTGGGAGCCTTGTTGGACCGTATCGACTTACGCCTGTACGCCGCCCTGGCGTTAGGCGGTTTAGCCACCGCCTGTGTGCTGATGGCACTCACCCAGCATCTGTTGGTGCTTGCCGTAGCGCTTTATCTGTTACGCCTAGCAGGACAAGGCATGATGACCCACACCGCGATGACCAGCATGGCGAAACGCTTTAACGCCAACCGTGGTAAGGCGATCAGCATTGCTGCTGCTGGCCACCCCAGCGGCGAGGCGCTGTTGCCCCCCTTAGCCGTGGGCTTGATGGTCATCAGTAATTGGCAAACGGTCTGGCTGGCTGCCGCTGGAGTATTAGCACTGAGTCTACCGTGGCTGATTCGGCTGCCCGCCGGGCCACGCGCCCAGGCAGAAACCGATACGCCATCGCATCGACACCCGTCGTCCACCCCGCCAGCCACCAGCTACACCCGCAAAGCGGTGCTGCGTGATCGACGCTTTCATCTATTATTACCCGCGCTGATGACCCCAGGCTTTCTGGTCACCGGGGTATTTTTCCACCAAACCCATTTAGTCGCCGTCAAAGGCTGGTCACTGGAATGGTTCGCCCTGTGTTTTATCGCTTATGCCTTGGCCTCAACCCTTGGCCTACTAGCGTCCGGACCGCTGATTGATCGCTTGGGGGCCACTCGGCTGATGCCGTTTTATCTGGTGCCGATAGGTTTAGCCTGTGTGGTCTTGGCGACGGTCACGGTTCCATTAGGTGCCCTGGCCTTTATGCTCTTGGCCGGTCTCAGCCTCGGTGCCGGACAAAGCATCGTGGCCGCCATGTGGGCTGAGGTCTACGGCATCAGTCATCTCGGTGCCATCCGCTCCTTGTCGATTACCCTGATGGTCATCTCCACCGCACTAGCCCCTGGATTATTTGGGATGCTGTTTGATCTCGGCGTCAGTTTCGAAGCTGTCGCTGCCAGCATGGCCGCAATCATCCTGGTCAATATCACCTTGGTCACCGCAGCCATGAGAAGGCATCGCCGCCAGGTGCTTAATCACAGTCCCTGAGGGCATCGATCTATGAGCGACTCCAGCGGGTGCCCGAGGGGCTGTCCTCCAACACCACTCCCAGCGCGCTGAGTTGATCACGGATCTGATCCGCTTCCGCCCAATGACGCGCTTTACGGGCGGCTTGGCGCTGAGCAATCAGCGCCTCAATCTGCGCCA
>PWUP01000355.1 GCA_003562535.1 Gammaproteobacteria bacterium
CACCTGAGACAGGAAGCTCGGTCCGGCGCTGCGGATGATGCCGACCAGCAACAGCGTCGCTAACCCCGTGGGCAACAGCCCCAGATACAGCAACGCCAGTCCGGCACGCGGCTCGGGCAGGGCGGGCAACCCGTCAGCCAGCAATGCTGCGGGCAGCATGATGGCGGTAGCCACCCACAGCGCCAGTACCCCAAACCCCACCGGATGGACATCAGGGCAGCGCCGAGTCAGGATGGCACCGACCGAATAGCTGAGCGCTGCACCCAGACAGCCCAGCCGCGCTACACTTTCCAAATCAGACCCCGTCACCGCCCAGATCCCCGGCCCGATCAGCACCGCCACACCCACCAGCCCCAGCGCGAAGCCGCCGATCTTGAGGCGCGTCAATGCCTCACCGGGAACCAGAAAATGCGCCAGCCCGATGACAAACAGCGGAATCGCGGCCATAGTGATACCGGCAAAGCCACTGGTGACATGTTGCTGTGACCAGCTCAGCAGAAAAAAAGGCACGGCGTTGGAAAACACCCCCATCCCGGCGGCAAATGCCCAAACCATTGGCTGGCTTGGCAGGCGCACTCCCATAAATACCGCGATGGTCGATAGGGTCAGCGCACCAATGGTGATGCGCCCTGCCGCAACCCAAGCCGGTGCAAATCCTTCCAAGGCAATGGCAATACCCAAGAACGACGCGCCCCAGATCAGCCCTAACGCAATCAGCGCAATCCAGTTGCTCAGTGTCGGAGTGGTAGACATGTGGAGTTCCCTTATTGCGTCAATGTGATCCGTTCTAAAGCCGCACACAACCGCGCCACGGCACCACGATTAGCCAGAACGGTTTGCCGACCGGATTCACCAGCCTGCTGGCGGGCAGAGGCATCACTCAGCCAGTATGCCACGTTATCGGCCAGCGCATGGGCATCGGCGGCCAGTTGCGCCCCTCCGGCATCAAGTAACTGCTGAGCGGCTTCCTCGAAATGAAAAATCTGCGGCCCGAACACCACCGGCAAACCCAACAGCGCCGGTTCCAGCATATTATGCCCCCCTATCGGCACCAGACTGCCACCAACAAACGCCACATCCGCAGCGGCATACAGCAGCAGCAGTTCCCCCATGCTGTCGCCTAAATACACAGCGGTATCGGCGCTGCAGGCTTGGCCGCTGCTACGCCGGACTAACGGATAACCGGCTGTTTGGCAGTGTGCCGCAACCGCATCAAAACGCTCTGGGTGGCGTGGAACCAAGATTAACAGGCTATCAGGATGGTGTCGCCGTACCTGAGCCAGTGCGGCCAACACCTGCTCGTCTTCCCCGGCGTGGGTGCTGGCGGCAATCCACACCGGTCGTTGGCCGAACAGCTCGCGGCGCAAGTGCTGGCCTTGTGTGGGTAAGTCGGCGGGCAGGGTTAAATCATATTTGATATTGCCGATGACCTCAATCCGCTCGGCAGGCATACCTAGGGCGTGAAACCGTTGGGCATCGGCTGCGCTGCGCGCCGCCACTAGGCGGATATGGCTCAGGGTCGCACGGGTCAGACGGGCAAAATAGGCATAACCCCGCGCCGAACGTGCCGATAAACGGGCATTGGCGACAATGATTGGAATGCCTGCCGCTGCACAGGCACGGTATAAATTCGGCCATAGCTCGGTTTCCATAATCAGCCCTAATTGGGGACGAGTGCGCGCTAGAAAGCGGCGCACGGCACTGGGTAAATCATAGGGCAGATAACAATGCGCTACGCTGTCCCCCAAGGTTTGGCGGACTTGTTGTGAGCCGGTAGGGGTACCCGTAGTCACCAGCACCGGGTGCTGCGGATGGCGTTGCTGTAAAGCGCGTACCAACGGCACAGCGGCTCGGACTTCGCCCACTGAAACCGCATGAACCCACAGACAGCCCTCGGGGAGTTCCGGCGCCGCGCCAAACCGCTCGGCCCAACGGTGCCGGTAGGCAGGATTACGACGACCGCGCCACCACAGCCGTAAGAGGACAACCGGAGCAGCGAGATACAGCAGAGCGGTGTATACAATAAGCCTCTGGCGTTTAGCCAATGCGTTATTCTCGGATCAGATGCAGCTTGAAGTGATGTTTAACAAAACTTTGGAATTGTTCCACATGCTCTAAAGCTAGGCGTAATTCACCTTGCTCGATGCGGTTCAGTTGCGACAGTGCTAAATAATTATCCGGTGTACGTCCCGTGCGCAGAGCGGTGATCTGCCCGCGTAAGCGCATTCTGACTAATAAATCAAACGCAGCGGCTAGGTCTGCAGCGTCCGCCGCATCGAAGACTTGAGCCGCAACCAAGTGCTCTATCCTCTCATGCGTACTGCCAGATAACATCCGCGCATCGAGTGCCAGCGATTTGACGCCATCGGTAATCGCAAAAATACCGGCTTTTTTTAAATTGAGTTGTCCCTTATGTATGCCCGATCGCTCGGTACGAATACGCCCAAACCAGCCCAGTGGTGGTACAAAACTCAACATATTCTGTGCGGATCGGGTAAAAAATAGCCGGTTATGTTCTACAAAACTATAAAGATGCGCCTTAATCTGCGCTTCCAACTGCGGATCACCGTATAAAGTACGAGCATCCAAAAACATACTCGCTTTTAGGATATGTTCTGGACTTGGGGTTCCAATCCATTGCTCCAGTTCTCTTTTCCATTGATGCACACTGCGTCGCCAGACTGGATTATTCGCCATAATGCCCCCTGGGCACTTAGGCACACCGATGGAGATTAAACCGGTAATTAAATCATGGGTAAAGGCTTCGAGTTGTTTTAGGGCGTCAGCCTCCAAGCCATCGGCATAAATGATGCCATTGTCTTGGTCAGTGGAGAGCGTTTGCTCACTGCGTCCCTCACTGCCCATCACAATGAAGGCAAATTGATCGGTCAGGTCCGGGTATTGATCTGCACGCAGTAGGCCGATAAGACGGATAGCCACTTGATCATTCAGATGAGCGATCAGCCGCACAATATCCTGAATCGGTATCCCCGTGCCGTTTAGCCGGATGACCAGCTCTTGAATGCGTTGATGTAATTGGCGCAAGTCATCAATATGTTCTGCCTGTTCGATATCGAGAATCATCTGATGAGGGGTATGCGACTGTAAGCGCAGAATATCGCTGTCGGTGATAATCCCGCGCAGTCGCCCGTGAGCGTCCACCACGATCAAGCGGTGAATGCCCTTGCTCGACATGTGGTAGAGCGCATCGTACAGTCGGTCATGCTCGCTGATGGTGATCACCGGCGAGGTCATAATGGTTTTAGCCAATATGGAGTGCGGTTGACGCCCTTGGGCGATGACTTTATTGCGCAGATCACGATCGGTAATCACCCCGCAGGGTTGGTCATCTGCTACCACGATGACGCTGGAGATGTTCTTGTCGCGCATGATATTAACCACGGCAACCAGCGTATCATCCGGCGCACAGGTCACAACGTGGCACTGGCAAAAATCACGCACAGGAAGAAAGAATTGATTTTCTTCGCTTAACACTATAGGGGAAGTTGGGTGTGTCATTAAACGGCCATCATTTTCAGTACTATTAACCTACTATACGCAGCCATGCGTTAATTGACTACGGTTATGTTATGGCGTAGTCAGCCAGTCCCCTCACCCCAACCC
>PWUP01000081.1 GCA_003562535.1 Gammaproteobacteria bacterium
CCAGAGAGCTGATACTGGCGTAGTTTTTTACGTAAAGTGGCGCGATTCATGCCGAGGATTTCAGCCGCACGGCTTTGATTGCCGCCGGTGTAGTGCAAAACGCTGCGCAATAAAGGAGGTTCGACTTCTTGCATAACCAGCCGATAGAAGTGCGCGGGCGGTGGGTGACCATCGAGCTGACGAAAATAGTCGTCCAGCGTTTCTTGCACCTTTACTCGCAGTGGTGCGGATGACAACCTATCTCGATTCATCGGGGAATGGCCGATGTGGCGGGTGCCGCTTTACGCCCCACTAACACGACCCAGCCGTCTTGTTCTTGAACGGGTGCAAAGCGAACAGTCGGCGTATAGGCGGACTGTACCGCCGCCGCTTGAGAGGGCAAAATACCTGACAGCACCAACCATCCTCCCGGAGCGAGCCAGCCCGTAAAACGCGGTGCCAGTGCGATCAGCGGTGCCGCCAGAATATTGGCCAATAGAATATCCACGCTATCCTGATCGAGGGTGTCGGCATCGACGGCGCTCAGCCTTCCAGCAACTTGGTTGTGTTCAGCATTTTGGGCGCAGGCCAGTAAGGCTTGGGGGTCAATATCGACTACCTGCACCTGTTGAGCGCCGAGTAAAGCCGCTGCAATGGCTAAAATACCTGAACCACAGCCATAGTCCAGAACCCGCTGCTGTGCTACGGGCGCACTGTCCAGCCAAGTGAGACATAATGCCGTTGTGGGGTGAGTGCCCGTACCGAAGGCCAAGCCGGGATCGAGGCGCAGATTAACCGCCTGCGGATCCGGCGGGGTCAAGGTGCTAGGGCAGACCCACAGCCGATCACCGAACCGCATCGGCTTAAAATCATCCAGCCAGGCTCTTACCCAATCGCGTTCTTCAAGGACGTGGTGTTCTAGCAGCAGTAAAGGCGCTGCATCCAGTTGCTGACGTAACTGATGTTCAACCTCAGCCAAATCCCTATCGGCTGCAAACAACCCCGTCACCCGTGTATGTGGCCATAGTGGTGTGGTACCGGGTGGCGGTTCTAGTAGCGGGTCATCGCCCTCATCGGTCAGTGTGACAGCCAGTGCGCCTACGGCCAACAGGGCTTCTTCGAGCTGTTCTGGGGTGTGCTCAGCACTGAGTAAGCTGAGCTGTCGCCAGTCAGGAGGGGTCACGAGTGCTCGCGTCCAAGCTTTTGTTCTAAATAATGAATATTAGTACCACCTTTTTTGAACTGGGGGTCTTCCAGCAAGCGCCGGTGCAAGGGGATATTGGTTTTAATCCCTTCGATGACCGTTTCGGCAAGCGCATTACGCATCCGTGCTAAGGCGACTTCACGGGTTTCCCCGTGAGCGATCAATTTGCCAATCAAGGAATCGTAATTGGGTGGTACCCGATAGCCATTATACACATGGGAATCAACCCGAATCCCCGGCCCACCCGGGGCATGATATTCGGTAATCACACCGGGTGAGGGCATAAACGTCTCGGGATTTTCCGCATTAATGCGGCATTCCACTGCGTGGCCTTGCAAGGTGATTTGATCTTGAGTCATGCTCAGCGGTTGGCCGGCGGCAATGAACAGTTGTTCGCGGACAATATCCACGCCGGTGATCATCTCGGTGACTGGGTGCTCGACTTGTACCCGAGTATTCATCTCGATGAAATAGAACTCGCCGTCTTGGAACAGAAATTCAAACGTCCCTGCGCCACGGTAATCGATGCGTTTACACGCCGCCACACACACCTCGCCGATGGCCTGACGTTGCTGCGCGGTTAAGCCTGGTGCGGGCGCTTCTTCGATGACTTTCTGGTGGCGGCGCTGCATGGAGCAGTCGCGCTCACCCAGATAAACCACATTACCATGGGTGTCCGCCAGCACTTGGATTTCAATATGCCGAGGCCGTTCGAGATATTTTTCCATATACAGCATTGGGTTGCCAAATGCTGAGCTCGCCTCTGAACGGGTCAGGGCAATCGCATTAAGCAATCCCGCCTCACTGTGTACGACCCGCATACCGCGCCCGCCCCCGCCGCCGGCAGATTTCACAATCACCGGATAGCCGATGTCGCGCGCCAAGCGTAGATTACGCGCATCGTCCTCATCGAGCGATCCATCAGAACCGGGGACACAGGGAACTCCGGCCGCTTTCATCGCCTGAATCGCCGAGACCTTGTCACCCATCAGCCGGATGGTGTCTGGCCTAGGGCCGACGAACACAAAGCCGCTGCGCTCGACCCGTTCAGCAAAATCAGCATTTTCTGCCAGAAAGCCGTAGCCAGGATGAATAGCCGCCGCATCCGTGACCTCAGCGGCGCTGATAATCGCCGGCATATTTAGATAACTTTCAGCCGCTGATGCAGGGCCGACGCAGACGGTTTCATCGGCAAGCAGCACATGTTTAAGATCACGATCCGCCGTGGAATGTACCGCTACTGTCTGGATACCGAGCTCACGACAGGCACGTTGAATGCGCAGAGCAATTTCTCCGCGATTAGCAATAACCAGTTTGTGCAACATCATTGGATAATGATCAAGGGTTGATCGTATTCGACCGGTTGGCCATTATCAACCAGAATATCGGCGATAATGCCTGAGTGATCTGACTCGATTTGGTTAAACATTTTCATCGCTTCGACGATGCAGATCGGTTGACCGATTTCCACCCGCTGGCCTATTTCCACCAAAGGTTGAGCTTCAGGTGAAGTAGAGCGATAAAAAGTACCCACCATAGGGGATTTAAGGGTGTGACCCTTAGGAGCAACTGAGCTGGACTCAGGGGCTGGCGTTGGCGTCTCAGGTGTTGCCACAGTGGCCACTGGTGAAACAACTGGGCTGGCTACCATCGGTGGTGTGCTACTGTGGCGGCTAATGCGCACGGCGTCTTCACCTTTACGGATTTCAATCTCCGCAATATCGGAGGCTTCCACTAACTCGATCAGTTTTTTTATCTTCCGGATGTCCATGCCTAGTTCTTACCCCTAACAGACGGGTCATTAATAAAGTCACGTTATAATAGTGAGCGCGAACCCTAAACTTCAGCTCGGTAGCCTACGAGGCAGCACACCGAACACGACTATATGATCTGGGTCTTTGCCGCTATCAGTTATTTAGCTTGAAATTGCACGAGGCGCTGTTAGCGCCTAAACCACGAGCGTTTTCACTTTGCAAACGATTCATTGTGCATTAAGCTCATCAGGCTGTCCAGATGTCGAGTTAGCATTTGTTAGCATCTCTGCTGTGCTGTAAGCTATCTGACTATATGGCAAGAAGTCTGGCGGGTGTATTGACGTAGTTGGGGTGATTCGGGCGCAAGCCAACACCTCTCATCAGCGATCGCAGTCCTCGCGTCCCTGAACCGACCATTCTTCACGAGCCGCCAAGCGGATTTGGCATAACTCAGCGACGACCTGATCCGTCTCATCCACTTGGTAATACTGCACCGTTGCACTGGCATCGGCCAGACTTAGGAGTCGATCACCTAGCTGCAAGTCCATATCTGGCTCAACCTCAAAGTAAATATTATCTCTGACGAGTAATACTCGACCGTTGACCTGTTCCACCCGCGCTTGCACCGCCATTACCGTATCGTGAGGCATACTGACACAAGCACTCAAACCCATAAGTCCTATCAATAACCCACCCATGAGCCAGCACCAGCGCGATAGCAACCGCTTGCGATTGTGAGTTACCGAATTGTTTTGCATGATAGCAGGCCACCTGTATTCAAGAGTGATAAGTACGACAATAATACTGCGCTGAATAATACCCAAGCCATACGGCGAACAACCACACCCACAAGGAAACCCCGATATACAATCCGGCCAACCCCCACGCCTGCTGCTCAAACAGCATCAGGGTTTCCAAACTAAACAAGGAAAAGGTCGTGAACCCACCACAGAAACCAACCATAAACCACTGACGCATCAAGAGGCTGGCCACAGTTTGGTGCCTATGGGCTTGAGTCAGTCGAGCATAGCCGCCAATCAGCCAAGCGCCTAAGCCATTCACCCCCAAAGTCGCCCACGGCCAGACCGTATCTAAATAGGTCAACCCAGCCAGTGACACACTGTAGCGAACCATCGCCCCTAAGCCACTGCCTAAGCCCACAACCAATATGCTTAGCACAGACACACCGCGCTCATCCTCTATTTATTGCATTGCATCACATACTGCCACATCCTTGACTATGGTAGTACATTCGTTTCCCGCTCTAGTGGAACCGTCACACCTGCGGATGGTCGAGGTGTAAACACCAGTGACGACGGAAACTGGCAGGTAAAACAACTGCCCACTCCTATTTCACTGCTGATGTGCAACTCGCCTTGATGGCGCTGGAGTACATGTTTGACAATCGCCAGTCCTAGCCCAGTGCCGCTGCCATGATCGCGTTGGCGCGACTGATCCAGCCGATAAAACCGCTCGCTTAACCTCGGCAGGTGGTGCTCAGGGATACCATCACCGTTGTCGGTAACACTGAAATGGGCACCGTTGGGTGCTTTATGCCAGTGGATTTCGATGAGACTGCCCGCAGGCGTGTGTTGCACGGCGTTAAATACCAGATTAGAAAATGCACTGTGTAATTCATTCTCATCACCATTTAACCATAAGCTATCGCACGTCTCTAATTGAATTCTATGCTGGCGTTCACCGCTTAAAGAGCGAGCATCAGCCATAATACGCTGCAACATGTGCGGCACATTCACGGGGTCATAGCGCTTGGGGGCATCGCTGTCTTCTAGACGGGATAACAATAATAATTCTTTTAAAATAAGCATCATGCGATCAGATTGCTGCTGCATCGCATTCAAAGGCCCGGCCCAAATCGATTCTTGTGAGTCGATATGATCGCGGAGAATTTCCAAATACCCCACAATGACGGTTAATGGGGTACGCAACTCATGAGAAGCGCTGGATACGAAATCACGGCGTATTTGCTCCACCCGATGCGCCTGAGTAATATCACTGACCCACAACATGCGCTGCTTTTTTGTATAAGGCAATAAACGACCGCTGAGTTTGCGATTGGGATCATTAGGGGCGTCAAAAGCCACCGATTTTTGTTCGGGCCAACAGGCCATATAATCTAAAAAATTAGAGTTTTGTATTAAGTCAATAATTTTGCGGCCACGATCACGTTGTACATCCAGACCCAGTAAAGTCTGTGCCGCAGGATTAAACCACAATAGACGGTCGCTGGCGTTCAGGATCACGATGGCGTCCGGGATGGCGTTGACCCCTTCTTGAAAATTAGTCAGAGTACGGCTGAGTTTACGTTTATTTTTACCAATGGCGTTGTGTAGGCGCTCATAATGCTGATCAATGGCTCGCCAAAAATAACTGGGCGTCCAAGGTGGAGCCGTCTCTTGGTCTGCCCCGTTACCCAGCAAATAATAGTCTAAACGGTAGATATGTAACCACTGCCAGGCCAGATTCAGCACAGCGCCTATCGCTAAACCTGGCCAAGGGTGGCCGAGTACCCAGCCAATCAATAGCGCTGAACCCAATGTAATACACGTTGCATACAGACTAAGCAGAAGATGGTCAGACATACCGTCAGTTAATCGCTGAGTGAGAACCGGTAACCCGCACCCCTAACCGTTTGGATTAACCCGCTATAATTGTGGGGTTCCAGTGCTTTGCGCAAACGGCGAATGTGTACATCAACTGTGCGTTCTTCGACGTAAACACTCCGTCCCCAAACGCGATCCAGCAGTTGGCTGCGACTGTACACCCGATCCGGATGAGCCATGAAAAACGCCAGCAAACGGTACTCTGTTGGCCCCATGCTCAAGGTTTCGCCTTTTAAGGTCACCCGATGGCCGGCGGTATCCAGCCGTAATTCACCGCTTTGTAATACCGTGTCCTGATCGTTAGCATCAGTACGCCGCAGTACCGCACGGATTCGGGCTATCAGTTCTCGGGTTGAAAAGGGTTTGGTTACGTAGTCGTCTGCACCGCTGTCCAGCCCTTGGATTTTATGTTCTTCTTCCACTTTCGCGGTTAGAAGGATGATGGGGATGGTTTGGGTCAATTCTTCACGCTTAAGCTGGCGCGCGAACTCAATACCGCTGGTACCTGGCAACATCCAGTCCAGCAGAATAATATTCGGGAGGGTTTCAGCCAGTCGCATACGCGCCTCACTGCTGTCAGCCGCCTCAAGAGTTTGATAACCGGACGCATGCAGCGCAAAGCGCAACATATCGCGGATAGGACGTTCATCCTCAACAATTAAAACCGTTACCGTTGTCATAATGGTGTAATGTTCCGATACTTAAGATAGGTCTACATTCAAATGTTCACCCACTATATGTCGGTAACATTACAAGCCCATGACAGCCTGCCCGGTGTCATCTATCGCTAACGTGACATGGCGATTTTCACAGCCGGTTCGGTATCCACTATCGGAGCAATAGTCGGGGCATCGGGTGGAGTGGCACGCAGTAGCGTCCAGTATCCCCACAGATTCACAGGTGAGCGCTGCACTACATTCAGACCTGTGGCGCGAACGAACTCCTCAAGTTCAAAATCGGGTCGAAAACCCATTAATTTTGACAGGGGAGCAACCATTTTTTCTAAACGACTCATCACCGGGTGAGTGCTATGGAAGTGGTTAACGATGAATAACTCGCCTCCCGGTCGGCACACCCGAGTCATTTCCGCAATCAGTTGGCGCGGATTAGGCACGACGGACGCGACATACATGGCAACAACTTTATCGAAACTGTGGTCAGCAAAGCTCATGGCCTCGGCGTCCATTTCATACAGTTCCACCTGTTTAAGTTCCATTTCTTGACAGCGTTGACGAGCTTTCGCCAGCATCTCTGGCGATACATCGATACCAGTCACCTGAGTATCATCGGGGTACAATGGCAATGACAGTCCGGTACCGACACCGACTTCTAGAATATGATCACCGGGTTGGCAATCCAACAGATCGATGACCGCCTTGCGCCCTGGCTGAAATAAGGCACCAAAATAGAAATCGTACCGACCGGCGTAACGGCGATAAGATTTTTGAATTGCGTTGATATCCAAAGGTATTCATTCCTTTATTGCGAGTGGGTTGGGGGCACTATTATCGCTATCCTATTGGCAGGGTACAAGAACAGTCTCAGTTTAGAGTTAGCGATAGTTCAAGTTGCGCTCAATTTCTGCTTTTAGTGCTAATAATTCGGGATGTTGGGGCATGGCGATGAGTCCGGCCTCTACCAAGCGGCGCAGATTGCTCGGCGCATCACCTTGATCTAGGCCGTGTTGGGTTTGCTCCAAAAAGTGTTCAGCAATCTGGCGTAAACCGGCTCGTGCGGCCTCATTATCTGGATCCAGTTTTAGCACCTCGCGGAAACTATGGGCTGCATTGCTGACAGGCGGATCAACTAACCGCCCTATTTCCAAATGAAATTCAGCCATTTCTAACATGCTTGCGACTTGGGCTTGTTGGGCTGGTGTCAGCGAGCGCACGGCATGTATCTCTAAGGCAAAGGGATCAATAGGGGCAATATGCGCACTGTTGAGTTCATCAGGCGGTGGTGACGGTGGGCTAAAGAGCTGATAGCTCCAATAACCGCTGATGCCGAGCACCAGCACTGCGGTCACGGTACCCGCCCAGAGTGGCCAATGACGAGCGAGGCGGAAGGGTGCGGATACGGCTTTGCCGGTATCGGGTGGGGTACGCAAGGGTTGCAGTGCCGCAATCAATTCATCAGCCGTGGCAAACCGGTCATCGGGTTTTTTAGCCATCAGCCGGTTGATCATCGGCTGAAAGGCACTGAGTTCAGCCGGTAGTTTGGGAATGGGATCGTTAACGTGCATCAGTGCCACGGCAAAGGAGTCCGTCGCTTTATAAGGCTTTTCGCCGGTCAGCATTTCATGAAACATCACGCCTAGGCTGTATAAATCACAGCGCGAATCCACCTCTTTGCCCAGCGCTTGCTCGGGGCTCATATAGCTCGGTGTGCCCACAGCCCAACCCGTGCGCGTCATCTGGGTGCCTGCGCCCAGGGATTTGGCAATACCGAAATCGCTGAGAATCGGTGTGCCATCCTCCCGAAATAAAATATTTGCTGGCTTGACATCGCGGTGGATAAAGTTACGTTTATGGGCATAACCCAAGGCGCTGGCCAGAGCGATGAGGATTTCAACCGCCTCAGCCGGTGGCAGTCCTTGTTTAATGCGCTCCTTAAGCGTGCCACCGTTGACGTACTCCATAGCCATGAAGTAATTCGACTGCACCACACCGATGTCGTAAATCGTGATGATATTGGGGTGATTAAGCTGTGCCACGATTTTGCCTTCCTTCAAAAACCGCTCACGGAAGGTGTCATCCGTCACCAAGGACCCCGCCATCAATTTAAGGGCTACCCGTCGCTCCAGATTCTGGTGCAGGGCGAGGTAAACCGAAGCCATCGCCCCGCTGCCAATATGGCCTTCAATTATATAACCCGGAATTTGCATCGTATCGTCCATTAAGCCATCCTCACGCTCATTTCGAACTACTTGCATTATAAGCCAGTATAAGCCGAGAGCTTTGCCGATGTCTGTGCTATCCTAAACGACTAAGCAAACCAAACTCTCAAACGGTCTTTACTCCTATCCGATTCTGTTAAGGATGTTAATTTTTTAATGGCTGATTTTGCAAAAGAGATCCTGCCCGTCAATCTTGAAGACGAGATGAAGCAGTCCTACCTCGATTACGCGATGAGCGTTATCGTAGGGCGAGCCTTGCCGGATGTGCGTGATGGCTTAAAACCGGTGCATCGACGGGTGCTGTTCGCGATGAGCGAGCTGGGCAATGAGTGGAATAAACCCTATAAAAAATCTGCCCGTGTCGTGGGTGATGTCATTGGTAAATACCATCCGCATGGCGATGCGGCGGTGTATGACACCATTGTGCGCTTAGCTCAGCCCTTCGCGATGCGCTATACGCTGATTGACGGTCAAGGTAATTTTGGCTCGATTGACGGTGACGCTCCGGCGGCAATGCGTTACACCGAAGTGCGCATGGCGCGCATCAGTCAGCTGATTTTAGCCGATATTGATAAAGAAACCGTCGATTTTGCACCGAACTACGACGCCTCAGAACAAGAGCCGGTGGTTTTCCCCACCCGGATTCCCAACCTATTGGTCAATGGGGCAACCGGGATCGCCGTCGGCATGGCGACCAATATCCCGCCGCATAATCTGGGTGAAGTGGTCGCAGCGTGTCATGCGGTGATTGATAACCCAGACATCAGTGTGGATGAGCTGCTGGAGTATTTACCCGGGCCGGATTTTCCTACAGCCGCCATTATTAATGGGGTCAGCGGGGTTCACGAAGCCTATCGCAGTGGCCGGGGGCGAGTGTATATCCGTGCGCGCACCCATACCGAAGACTTGGACTCCGGCAAACAGGCGATTATTGTCACCGAACTGCCGTACCAAGTGAACAAAGCGCGCTTGTTGGAAAAAATCGCCGAGCTGGTCAAGGAGAAAAAGCTCGATGGCATTGTTGAGCTGCGCGACGAATCCGATAAAGACGGTTTGCGCATTTACATCGAGCTACGCCGTGGTGAAATGCCCGATATTGTGCTGAATAACCTTTATCAGCACACCCAAATGCAGACAGTGTTTGGCATTAATATGGTAGCGCTCATCGAGGGTCAGCCCCAGTTGCTGAATCTCAAGCAGATCATACAGGCGTTTATCCGTCATCGCCGCGAAGTCGTGACCCGTCGTACCCTGTTTGACTTCGGTAAAGCCCGCGATCGCACCCATGTCTTAGAAGGCTTAGCCGTTGCCCTAGCGAATATTGACGAACTGATTGCCCTGATTCGCCAAGCCCCCAGTCCGACTGAAGCCAAGGCGGCTTTGCTGGAGCGGACATGGCAACCCGGCAGTGTCACCGCTTTGCTGGAGCGTGCGGCGGCCCTAACGGGTTTGGATGAGGAGGTTGATGAGAGCGAATACGGCTTAGTCGATAACGGCTATCGCTTATCGCCGACCCAAGCCCAAGCCATTCTGGATTTGCGCTTACATCGATTAACAGGATTAGAACAAGAACGTCTGCACGGCGAATACCGAGAGCTGTTGGATAAAATGGCCTATTTATTAGCCATTCTCACCGACCCTGAGCGCTTATTGCAGGTGATTCGTGACGAGCTGCATGAGCTGAACGAACAGTACAATGATCCACGCCGCACCGAAATTGTGGCCGATCAGTCGGATCTGAGCCTTGAGGATCTCATTCCGCGCGAAGATATGGTGGTCACCTTATCGCATACCGGTTATGCCAAAATTCAGCCTCTGACCAGCTATCGTGCCCAGCATCGTGGTGGGCGTGGGCGGAGTGCTGCGGACATTAAAGATGAGGATTTCATCGACAAACTGTGGGTGGCAAACTCCCACGATACCCTGTTGTGCTTTAGTAATCGCGGTAAAGTGTACTGGCGTAAGGTGCATCAATTGCCGTTAGCCGGGCGCGGTGCTCGCGGCAAACCGATTAATAATCTGTTGCCGCTGGAGGCCGATGAGCGCATTAATGCCGTATTGCCGGTGCGCGAATTCGATGCTGAGCACTGGGTGTTTTTCGCCACAGCACAAGGTACGGTCAAAAAAACCCCGCTGATTGATTATTCTCGGCCTCGGAGTGCCGGGATTATTGCGATTAATCTTGATGAGGATGACCAACTGGTCGGTGTGGCGATAACTGATGGCAGCCGCGATATTATGCTGCTCAGTGATGCGGGCAAAGCGATTCGTTTCCCCGAGAGCACAATCCGCTCTTTGAGCCGTTCGTCACGCGGGGTACGCGGTATGCGTTTGGCTGACGGTCAGCGCATTATCGCCTTACTGGTCGTCGATCAAGGAGCCGTGCTGACCGTGACCGCTAACGGTTACGGTAAACGGACGCTGTTGGATGATTATCCTCTGAGGGGGCGGGGCGGTCAGGGCGTGATCAGCATTAAAACCTCAGCGCGCAATGGCCAAGTCATTGGTGCCACCCAAGTGACCGACGACGATCAAATCATGCTGATCACCAATGCGGGCACGCTGGTGCGCACCCATGTGGCCGAAATTTCTTTGGTTGGTCGTAATACTCAGGGAGTTAGATTGATTCGCTTACAAAGCGATGAGCAGCTTATTGGGCTGGCTCGAATTGAAGCCGATGACAACGCGGAGAGTCCAGACTCCGCAATGGATCTCACTGACCAAGCACCGAATGACGAATAACGCTATGGCTGGTTCTCCCACCTTACGCAGTTTACGCGAACGCATTGACGCTTTAGACGAACAGATTCAGCAGTTATTGTCCGAACGCGCCCACTGCGCCCAACAAGTGGCTGAATTAAAACAGCAACCCGGAGCCAAGGCGCGGTATTATCGCCCGGAGCGCGAGGCGCAAATTCTGCGCCGAGTGCGTGAACGCAACACCGGACCGTTAAAAGATCGCACGATGGTGCGTTTGTTTCGGGAAATTATCAGTGCGTGTCTAGCCTTAGAGCAATCATTGACGGTAGCCTATCTAGGCCCCCCGGGTACGTTTACCCATCATGCCGCCTTGCAGCATTTTGGACGCGCGGTACGCACCACAGCCGTAGCCTCAATTGATGATGCCTTTCGTGAGGTTGAAGCCGAAACGGCGGATTTTGCCGTCGTCCCTGTGGACAACTCCACTGAAGCGGTGGTTGGGCAGACCTTAGAACGTTTTGCCCAGTCGCCTTTGTGCATCTGCGGTGAGACGGTGGTGCCGGTGCATCAGCAATTGATCAGTCGCGCTGCTGGGTTAAAAGAAATCGACCGCCTGTATGCACGTCGGCAGGCGCTGTTGCAATGTCGCGAATGGCTAGACAGTAACTTACCTCAGGTTGAGCGCATTGTCGTCGCCAGCAACAGTGAAGCCGCCCAGCGTGCCGCTAAAGACAGCAGCAGTGCGGCCATTACCAGTCCGATTGCCGCTGAAGTGTATGAGCTGTCGATTTTAGCCAGCACTATCGAAGATCAACCCGATACCGTCACCCGTTATTTAATCATTGGCCATGATCCGGTGGCGGCTTCCGGACATGATCGCACGACAGTGCTGATTGCTGCGGTCGATCAAGCGGGTTTATTACACCGCATTCTCGAACCCTTGGCGCGCCATCAGATTGCAGTCAGCCGCATCGAATCGCGTCCCTCGCGACAGCCACCTTGGGATCAGCTATTCTTTGTCGATATTGAGGGGCATCAAGACCAGCCCGAGGTGTCGCTCGCTTTAGCCGAACTGGCGGAACTGGCCGATTTTTATAAATGCCTTGGCTCTTACCCCATTGATATAACATGATGTGAACCATGTCCTGTGATTTTATTCGCCCAGCGTTGCCCGCTGTGCAGCGCCTATCTCCCTATCAACCGGGTAAGCCGGAAGCAGAATTACGCCGTGAACTGGGCTTGGCTCACATTGTGAAATTGGCTTCTAATGAAAATCCGCTGGGTTGCAGCCCACGAGCCACTGCGGCCATGCAAGCAGCGCTCACCGATATTGCGCGTTACCCGGATGGCAATGGTTATGCCTTGAAACACGCCCTGGCAAGCCGGTTTGCGCTGTCACCAGACTGCATCACCCTAGGTAATGGCTCCAACGATGTGTTGGAATTATTAGGGCGAGCGTATCTGGGGCCAGGACGCCATGCGGTCTTTTCCGAACATGCCTTCGCCGTTTATCCGCTGGTGGTGCAAGCGGTTGGCGCTGAAGCCCGCGTTGCACCCGCTTTGGCGACCGACAGTGCCATGCCCTATGGTCATGATTTAGCGGCTTTTCATCAACGTATTGACCAAGATACCCGCCTAGTCTTTATTGCCAATCCCAATAATCCCACAGGCACTTGGTTAAGCTCGGCGCAACTGGAGGATTTTCTCGCGGCTGTTCCCCCTCAGACCTTGGTGGTGATTGATGAGGCGTATTGTGAATACGCGGAAAAACCGGATTATGCCAGTGTCGCACCCTGGCTGAGTCGCTGGCCGAATCTGGTTGTGCTGCGTACATTTTCCAAGGCTTACGGTTTGGCCGGATTACGAGTGGGCTATGCGTTGTCGCATCCCGAGGTGGCTGATATCCTTAATCGGGTGCGTCAGCCGTTTAATGTCAATAGTTTAGGCTTGTGTGCCGCTGAGGCGGCGTTGGAGGATAGCGAATTTCTCGATGTGAGTTGCACGGTCAATCGCCAGGGTATGGCGCAACTGCATGCCGCCTGTGAGCGCCTTGGGTTACGGGTTTTGCCCTCGGCGGCTAATTTTCTGTGCATTGATCTGGCTCGGCCTGGTGTGCCGATATTTGAGCGTCTGTTACAGCACGGCGTGATTGTGCGTCCGGTGGCCGGTTATGGCCTGCCTAATGCTTTGCGAGTCACCGTCGGGACTGAGGCTGAAAATCAGCACTTCATTACGGCGTTAACTGAGGTGTTAGCGGCAGCATGACTCCCCTACA